>JBBQSE010000174.1:0-14950 GCA_038214195.1 Planctomycetales bacterium | reverse complement strand
ATGTAGTCGCGTTGATCATCAAGCTCCGATCTGCCAACCGAAACGAATCCGACATCGTCGGCACCGAGTCTTAAGATTAGTTCTCGCAGCTCTTTCGTTTTGAGCGGCTTAGGCTCGGCAACTGTTCCCGGTGGTAGCCTGCTGGCATAGTAGTGTTTCACCGTCGGGTGTTCGTTAAGGTTTGTCATATTGAAACGTCGTTTTTACTGGAAGTGCAAACAATTAAAAGTGAATTTACTAACCAACCATTGTGTCACGACGCGCTGCTTCAACCTGCAGAACGGCAACCTATATTTTCGTCGTCATTCGATCCATTTTCCTTGCATGAGTACGATAAGATTTGATCTGTCAAGAAAGACTACGTATGGTTGCATATGCAATTAAACGCACAATAAAATACATTAATTGATTGACACTTGCTTTAGCGTTGATGCCGCCTCCGCTTGTGCTTTCACCCATAGCGGATGGGCCTTGCGAATCATGTCTTTCCCTGCACGAGACAATCGCACGGGACGACTACGTCCATCATCACCAACCAATTCATCAATCCACCCATTGTTCTTGAGACGCTGCACCGTTCTCGACAAAGTCGAGCGATCCAAATGGAGAGCATCTCCGATCTCACTCGGCATCGCGTCACCCATCTTCATGACAGCCACCAAGACGCTCAACTGCGTAACCCGCAGCCCAAGAGGCCTTAGCCGATCGTCGTAAAGCCGAGTAATATCACGACTGGCGATTCGCGTTCGAACGGCAAAGCAGTTCGAGGCAATCTCGTCTACCATTTTTTCGGTCGTGGATTGTGGGTCAGTCATCCGTTGAGTGTATATGCAACTATCGGCACTGGCAAGCATATTTTTTAGAATCACCGTCACCCAAGCAAGAAAAGCCCCAATTTCAGGTTACAGTCAAGTCATTTGGTTGATCAGGAATTGATGGGGCAATGATCGCATTTCGGGTTACGGAATGTGAGATGCTGCCAAGGCACCGTTGGTTTGGGCAGCTTTGGCTGGCAAGATGGGACGACGGGCATTGCGTATGAGCTTCTAACACATCTACGACGCTAACTTCCGGGCAGTTTTTTATTCTCCGAAGCAAGTGATGCCAGTTGCTGGATGCGTCGAGTCCGAGTTTCAGGAGTCTTGGTAAGCTTGAGCCATCGCAGCATGAATCGCTGACTCGAAGCCCCAAATGCTTCAAAATTCTTCCTTGATCCCGGATAGCTTCGAAACGCCTTCAGCAAATCTTCCGGCTTTACCAATGCGTCAACGTCGTCTAGAAAATTCCATAATCCCAAACGCTTTGAACGCTTGACTGCTTCGATCCCGGCGTCTGCCAATCGGCCTTCTCGCTCAAGCTTTGAAAATCGATCCTTATACGTCTTAGACCAGTGCTGAGCTTTGCGGGGAGAAATCAACTGCATGGTTCGATCTTCGTCAATTTTTCGCCGGGTTCCATCGATCCATCCAAAGCAAAGTAGTTCGTCTAAAACCTCTTGAACCGACACATAACCGACTTGGATGTGCTTCTTGAACGTCACCAACCAAACGCTTTCTTCTTGCCTGTGGTTCCGGTTTAGCCATGATCGTAATTCGGCCGAAGACTTGACCGTAACTTTTTTGAAGTTTTCCGTGTTGATCATGGTGCTTAGACTTTAACGAGTTGCTTTTTAATTACTTTTGCGAAAGTGCCGCTAGCGCCTGTGTTTGTGCCATCGATAGCCGATTCGACATGCCTCCAACCCAAATCTCCGGATCTGAACCGAAGATCAGGCAAAGTGCATCTTTCAACTCTTAAAATGACCGGTCTGGAAGCGCCTCCGACTGGCCGCTTTTAGGCGCCCACTCACATATTTGTTGCTCAGGCTCAGGATTTTGCTCATCACAGCGTCCTCAGATATTCCAGCACCGCCTGCTTTTCTGATTCCGCCAGCTGATCGGGAAACGTGTGACCGGCGCGGCTCTTGCCGAACTGTTGTGTGTCAAAACAGCTGCGGAGAAGGACCGTGTCCTGCGTCCACTCTGGCGTCTCCGAAACCTCTTCAATTGTCAGCCCCACTTTTTCTTCGTCCATCACGGAGGAGATAGGACGCCAGATCACTGGTCGATCGTCGGGATGCATCAAGTGCCATAGCGTGGGCACGCTGCCGTTGTGCAGATACGGTGCGCTTGCCCAGATCCCGTCAAGCGGAGGAGCGACGTATCCATCAGGGTCAGTGACTGTCTGTTGAGCGTTCGTATCTCCCGCATGCGTAAACCAACTGTCCGCGTACTTCTTTCGGCCTTCCACTGTGAGAGCAGTGAGCCGCACTGGATCAGTGTCAATCTCGTCCAGCGGCACTCGCCTGTTTGGATACGTCCATTCGTCGCCGTACGTTCCGTGACACTTGGAGCAGGCTTGGTCGAAGAGTACTTTCCCGCGACTGGCGAGTGTCGGATCGACGTGGCCGGGATATTTTGGAGGTCGGAGCGACGTGATATAAGCCAGAACGTCACGAAAATTGTCTTCGTGTTTCTTGTAGAAGTCCGGGCCATTCTCCGGGACCAGTGTGAACTGCATCAGCCCGCGATGTCCCTTTTGCGCGAAGCCGTCGATGTACATCGACGGTCGTTTGTAGAAGTACCACCACGGCGGCGCGTCCATATCATGATTCACAAAGAATTTGGGCGGTCCGAAAACCAGATTCAAATGCGAGTCCCGTGCATTCATGAGTCCCATGCCAAACACCACCGCGTTGGTTGTACCGTTCGTTGTTCCCAGAGGAATCGCGATCGCGCCCAGATCCATTCGACTCAGCGTTTTGCCCTGTCGCAATTTGGTCTGAAAGGTCTCTTCGGTGAGTGACTGCAGGGCAAAGCGGTTATTCAACGCGCCGGCCATCGGCGTTCCATAAACCGTCCCCCCATGACACGCGAAGCAATTCATTGACCATCCAAGTTCGGGGGTCACGACGTACTGAAGTGGTTTTCCGGAATCATCACCCTCCCGCTTGGTGAGCCCGTATCGGCAGGGTGGCCGGGGCTGGACGAAGCGGAGCGAAGGAAGCCCCGGAGTGTTTGATGTGCCACACAAAAGATCACCGGGGTTTCGCTGCGCTCCAACCCCGGCCACCCAACCGGAAGTCGAACACGAAAACAGCGAGCACTGTGAATCAACAAATTCGGTCAGAAACGTATCACTCAACCGAAAATAATGCGCTGACCACAGACGGCACGGAGAATTACCAAGGGTGCCATCCGTGATATCCGTGGTTTCATGTATCTGAAGATCAAACGATGTCCGAATTCAATGCTGACAATGATCTATCCCAAGAAGGGCATACGTGAACTTGCCGTTCATATCCCACGTTGTGCGCGGGTCTCCTGACCTCGCACTGGTTCTGACCTCACGTTGTGCGCGGGTCTCCTGACCCCGCGCTGGTTCTGACCGAAGGTCTCCCCACCGCTGACGACCAATGGCGAAGGGTGAGACCTGCGGTCAATGGGATGGCTCGGTCAGGAGACCGGCCATAACATGAGGCGGCCATAACACGAGGTGTCCATAACACGAGGCGTCCACGGTGGTCTACACGAACTGCTCTACGGCGGCACCGGGTTCCTGCATGTGCGTCGCTACGTCCATTCGTCTCTGGCACATTGGCGACTACGCCTACAGCTGGGAAGACGCCGGAATCGACCGCCAGAGGTTCGGAGACTTTCATTTTCTGCTCGACGAATCGTCGGATCAGCTAATCACCAAAAAACAAAGGGGAAATTGTATTAAAGCTGAACCGTGGGCTGAAGCCCACGGCTACACGCTGCCGCCACTGCCGTGGCTGAATCGCAATCGTTGAATTCATCAATAACACCGGAAAATGCTGAGATTTTGCATAAAATGGCGATGTCCAACTAATCATTTGCTTTCGTATGTGATCGGGACGTTCCACAGCGAAATCTCTCCATCGGTGCTGGAGGACGCGATCCGGCCGGACTTCGCAACGACGAGCGATGTGATGGGTGCCCGGTGTGCGGTAGTCTTTTTCGAGGCCATGAATCGAAACGCCTCGTAGGCCATCGGCGGTCTTCCGGACAGCGCCTGTCTCCAGTTCCAGAGCACGAGGGCTCCGTCGTTGCCTCCCGACACCAGATAAGGCGAATCAGGAACGAAGCCGACTGACGAAATCCCCCCGGCCTGATGCCCTGAGAATCTGCAGGTGATCAAATCATCAGGCTTGGCGGAAGTCGAATTGTCATCCGGGATCGGTGCGATTTCGTCAATGTTGTCACTCCCAGGAGCGCGAAGCACCCAGCCCATACTCTGACCAGAGTCGACGACCTCACCGACCGCAACGATGTGTTGGCCGTCCGGCGAAAATTCCCCTGCATAAAGACTTACTGGAAACTCAGTATCCAGTCGGATCTCCCGCCGCGCCGCGCCATCCGCCGAACAAATTATCAGAACGCCATCAAGCCCCACAGCCAGCACCGATGCGCCGTCGTGCGACCAGCGACAACAGGATACAGGGTGTCCGGGAGGATTGAGTATCCTGATCTGCTCGGCATGCTGTGTCGCCGTGTGCCAGCGCCAGAGTGCAACGGTGCCATTTGAAGACGCTGCAGCAAACAGGCACAAATCCATTGGACAGACGCTTAGTGATGTGATCAGCGACGCCATGCCCTCACGAGTTCGAAACAAGGGGCGTCCGAATGTCTCGCTGCTCTCCTGACCGCCAAACACCCGCAGAGAAATCCCGCCGGTGACGACAAAGTCCTGATCGCCATCGGAAAGTACACCGACTGCGCTGACAGGAAACGGTCCACGAAAGTTTGCCAGCTGTTCGTTGCTGCCAAGATTCCAGAGACTCGCAGTTGTTCCGTCAAATGTCACAATCAATTTGGCCGCGCCAGCTGGTGTGAGCTCTTCAGCGAACTGCGCATCGGTGCATGTGCCGGGGCCCGCCGAGAAGACGCGAACAATTTTCCATGACTCAGTATCGACGATCTGAACGACTCCGTTGACGCAGACCAGAAGCTGACGTCCATCAGGCGACCAGTCCGCGGACGTAATGGCATCGGGTGGGTTTCCGGCTATCGTGGCCAGTTGCACGCGATGGCTGGACTCCGCATCGCCGAGTGACCAGACATCCAAATGACTGCGGGTTTTCTTCGTGACACGATCGGTCTCAACGGAAAGCGTCAAAATCTGTTGCCCGTTCGCCGACACGAGCATCGACTCAATCGGAGTCTTCCCACGAGGAATTGCGGACATTCGTGTGAGTCGATGGACTGTCCCGGAGTCCGTTGCGACGGTTTCCACCCGCCAGCGTGGCAGCTGTCCATCAAGGCCGGCAGACACAAGTGTGCCGTCCAGCATCCAGCGGAGCGACGTGATGCTTGTGTTCTTCGTATGTGCTCTCAGAGAAGTTATCAGTTTGCACGTGACCGCGTCCCAGACGGCGATGAGTCCATCTCGTCCTCCCGTGGCGATTTGTTGATTGTCCGGCGAAACGGCGATTGCTGTCACTTCCGCCTTATGAGCACCCGCCAGCACCGCGAACGGTTTTGCGTCCGTCGAACTCAGGAGCGTTTTCAGATTCCAGAAGCTGCACTGGCCGGGTTCCGAACTATCGGAATCCATCACGGCGGAAGTGACAAGGAACTCTCCGTTGGGTGATGCGGAGAACGTATTGACAAGCCCCAGGCCGGCGATGACCTGTCGTTGCACTCCGAGACGCAGGGAGGATGGATCCAGGTTCCAGATTCGCAGACTGCCATCGAATCCTGAAGTGGCCAGCAGCGTGCCCGATTCACCGATGATGCTCATCCGGGCGATATTGAAATCGTGTCCCTCATGAAACCGTTCAACCGCACTCCCTGCCGCTGTGATCGGTCCTGCGACAGGACGTGATTCCTTTGCATCCCAGATCTCGATCGATCCATCCGCAGCTCCGGCGACCACATGCTGATCGTTCCGGGTGAAGCAGATCGCGCGAACAGATCCCCTCTGAACCGACCGGTCAGAATTCAGCGTAACCTCTTCATCCCCGTCTTTTTCGTTCCCGTGTTTTGAATCGGCTTCGGTCCGACCTGCGCCGTCCGGACTGAAGGCCGTCAAAAGATAGTTCATCGAAATCCCTTTAGCTGCGATGCGGGATTTGATGGGCGGTTGCGTGTTCTGCGTCAGATGAAACGCATCCTTGATCTGCCGCTCATCGTCGTCGAGCGTTTCGAGATTCCACAGCCGATTCAGTTCATCAGCGCTGCTGGATACGACTCGACTGGCAGTCACGTCCAGAAAACTGGCCCGTGTCACTCGAGCGCCATGACCACGCAGCTTCCTGTCCAGAACCAGAATTGCATCACTGCCCTGCAGACGCGACCAGACCCCGATGGTTCGATCATCCGAAGCTGTGAGGCACTTCATTCCGTCCTGAGACCACTGAATATCATTAACCGGTCGCTCGTGTCCTTCCACCAGCCACGTTGTGTCACCATTGGATTCAAGTACTGCAGGATGTTCGAACGGAAACTGTTTTCCCGCGACTTCCTGCGTGATGCCAGCCTTGAGTACGATAAGGTTTCCGTTGTTGCTGTTGCTGATCACCAGCAGCATTCCATCCGGAGAGATCGAAATTCTTTGCGGCGGATCATTCTGCTGTCGATTCATTCGCAACTGACCAAGGCGCTCCGGCCGGGCTGTTGGGTTCGACTTAAGCAGACGATAAGCGTGGATGTCCGTCGATTCACCACTCCGCGATCCAGCGCAAATAAAATCATTTGTTCCGGGGATGAAAGAAATGTCACGCAGCTGAGTGATCAACCTGAGCTCGGAGATTTGCGCACCGCTTTGACGATCGCGAATAATAATTTTACCGGACTCGTCGGCACTCAGCAGGAAATCTTTGTTCGCGTCAAACGCCTGAATGGCATGCTCGTGTCCGCCCAGAGACCTGGGCATTTCGTCCTGTAGATACCACAGAAACAACCCCGATCCGGAAGCGATGACGAGCCGCTCTTCCTCGATAAAACGGAGGGCTGTAATTTCATGCTCGAATTTTTGTTCTTTGGGCGGATTCGTGTCCCACGAAAGTGACAGGCCAGGAGCAGGCATCAGTGTTACTGTCCCCGAGGAATCACCAAATGCAATCATCGTTCCGTTTGGGCTGACGGCCTGCGCCTGGATGGGATCAGGCGACTGCCGGGCTCGTTTCAACAGTTGCTCTCGTTGAGCTTCAAGTTCCGCTGTCCGCGTTGTGCGAACTTCTTCGGGAAGCTGAGGCAGCAGTTCCCCGGAAAGCAGTTCGTTGATTTCCCGCAGTGCATCCGAGTAATTTTGGTTCAGCGTCAGGCCGCGAATGGACTGATTTTGAATTTCTACCTGAGCCACTTTGGCGGCGGTTTCTGCCTTTTGCTGTTCCGCAATCGCCAGATCCGCGCTGGCTTTCGCGGTCGCCGCCAGTTCAGTAGCCGTCGCCGCTATTCTTGTCGCCTCAGTGGCCGCTTCGCCAGCCGATTTTGCTTCCGCTTTTGACTGCTCTGCGGCGGCCAGCGCAACCGCAGATGCTTTCCTGGCCGAATCCGCCTTCAGTTGGGCGATATTGGCGTCTGTCTTGGCGGAATCTGCAGCCGCGATTGCCTCAGTCGCCTCTGCCTGTCGAACGGAAACTTCTTCGTTCAGGTCGGTAATGATACCGTTGTCGTAAATCGATTTAGCTCCGAGGGCTACAACGCAGAGCATTCCGGTAAGGGCCGCCCACTTCGCGCCGGAACGAATCCGTCTGGCCCGCGAAAGTCGCTTTGACAACGTGACGAATTCCTCGTCGGTCTCCTGAGATGCTACCTGCAACCCCAGTGCGTAGTCGCCGCGGGATTCAGCCAGTTGTGCGTACTGCAGTCGCGTCGCGCGCAACTCGGTGCTGGCAACAGGGTTTTGCGGCCAGGTTCGCATCGCTTCTTCGAACAGTGCGGACGCCGTCTGAAAAGCGTGGTAGTCGCGGGGCTTAATCGCTTTCGTCTGAACGAGTTCAATCGCCCTCGCGCTCAGTCGGCGGCTTTCTTCATGACGTTGATAGTTGCGCACGCAGAACTGAAATTCCTGGACGCTGCCATATCGCTCGTCCGAGTCCGTTCGCATTGCCTTGAGAGCGATATCGATGAGTTCGCCGGTGATCGCTGTCGGTCGAATCCTGTTTTCACGCAGAACCTTGTCGATCATGTTCCAAAGATCACTTCGATCCTTACCCTGAACCCTGGGAAACTCGTGCGGCGGTTCACCGGTGACAACTTCGAACAGGATCGCACCCAGTAAGTAAATATCGCTGCATTCACCAATCGCCTCAGGCGGGCCGGCCCACAATTCCGGTGACATGTAAGCCGGCGTTCCGGCTCCAAATGAAGCCACCGGCGAGCGAAAGTTTTTTTCCGCCGCGTGCGGTGCCGGAACCGCGAGGCCCCAGTCAAGCACCAGCACTTCGCCAAATTCCCCGAGCATGATGTTTTCGGGTTTCAGGTCACGATTAATGACCCCGTGATGATGGGCGAACGCCACCGCATCGCAGGCTTTGTGAAGCACGCTGAGATTTTCTTCCAGCGACATTTCCTTGATCAGTTTGTTCCAGGGAGTGCCGTGGACCTGCTTCATCACATAGTACGGCATTCCATCTTCAGTCTCAGCCAACTCATGAATTGGGATGATGTTGGGATGGACAAGGTTGGCGGTGACAAGCGCTTCCGAGAGAAACATCTCTCGCTTCTGTCGGTCAGACCGCGACATGGCCCTGGCAGACTTGGATCTTGCAACGGTTCCGGAAATTAGCGATCCGGAACCCTTCAAAGTCTTAATCGCCAACTGTCGGTTGAGCGATTTTTGCCTCGCCACGTAGACAATTCCCATCCCACCTTCAGCCAGCTTTTCGATGACCTCAAAATCCGAATATTCCGCCGCCTCCGTCTGCCCCATGCCTGAGACCGGACGAATCCGCATCGAGATGAGTTCATCGAGATGAGAGTCGTCGTTCGTCTTCCATATTTGAGATGTGACCCGACTGCCTGCTCCGGACTGTGAAGATCCGCTTCCTGAGCGACTCCCGTCGATCGGACGTGTCTTTTTCGGAGTCAGAGGATCTGTCGATGTCAGATTCCTGTTTGCATTCGCTTGCGGATTTCCGGATTCCCCCACAATCGTCGCATCGATACCAGAACTCTGTTCATCGAACTTTGTTCCGGAAGAAGTGCCATCAGCGGATGAAGACTTCCTGGTGCCTGACGAAGTCGCTTCCTGATTAGCCGCCGCGCCCCCGGTGAATTCATCGTCCGGTTCATTGGCGACCGCATCGTCGCCGGACGGAACATAGGTGGCGTCGGCATTAATGACGTTCCCCGGATTCGCGGTCTTCTTCCCTGAGGAATCGGATTCTACTCCGTCCGACGATTCGCCAATGAGTGTCGCATCCGGGGCGAACCCTTCTTCAGGGAGCGAGATTTCATCCTCATCCGCTAACTTGTTTGGAACAAAGGTCGCGTTCACATCGATCGCACCGTCTGACTCATCAGGATTCGGCGGTTCAGCACTCTCCGGCGATGTCGGTACCACTGTGGCTGAGATATCAACTTCTGCCGCATTCGCTTCGTTTGATTCACCAAAAACCCAGGTACTGGACAGCTTCGCTTGCTCGTCCATTGGCGACGATGAGGAAGAATTCGACTTGTCAGTCATGAGCGTCACCTTCAAATTCAACGATCAGCCAGCAACCAATTTTCAGAGAAAATCAAAACATCGTCCACATCGGAGCTTTACGAGTGCCTGCGAACGAAGCGCGCCGCCCGAGTTAGTTTTCTGTCACCCGCGTCGGATTCACGCGCACGACCGCGAAATCGACTGACCGCCACACTGATGATTGTTCCAGTCGGTGCGGCCAACTGTGATACCGCTGCCGCGACATCATTCAGTGACCACGAGGACTTGCCCTCAGCATCCACGACAATACTATCGTCCGCCGCCACATGTGAAACGTCAGACGTTGAAATATCGGTAGGCGTCGTGGAACCAATCACAGTGTCACTCTGCTGCGGGATCAGAGCCTGCGGAGAATCCTCGACGGCAGCATTGTTGTCTTCGACAGGTTGTTCGAATGGCAGATCCTGCAATCGAGGCGGTTCAGACGAGTCCGGCAATGTTTCGCTGGCCGGCCCGGGCTGTCCACCGGTGATTTCAAATTCCACAATCGGTCGCTCGACCTTCTGACCTCCTGTTTCGGAGATCAGCCAGATCTCATAGCCTGCCCCGTCCTGAAGTTCCGGGTTATGCCGCACATACTCTTCAAATGCTTCGCGGGAAGAGATCAATTGACTGTCGGCAATTCGCTCGACGACAACCACAGCCGGTCCGTCACTTTCATACTGTCGCCGAATCTGAAAATAGACGTCGGTCGAAAATGCGCCGCCCCCGGCGGCACCACTTCCGAAATCAGCGACAACCTGCTGAGAATTCCCTGAACTACCTTCAAAGGCCGCAGCAATGGTCGGCCGGTCAGCCGCAAAGCTGGGTTCAGTGTAGAAGAATGCCAGCGGCGCAGTCGCGACTGTCGGAATTCTGAAGGAGGCGATGCCGCTTTCAAATTGATCGGGACCGGTCAATACGTTGTCAGTCGATGTAATGTCACGACCCACTACGGCCTGGCTCACCCCAAACTGCTCGATCACACTGCCGGTAACGTTCAATGAATAATGATGTGACACCGAAAAATCGACGATGATGGTCGTGCGATTCTGTACCGTTTGAAATGCGGTAAAGTCTAGCGCCGTGTAGACGTGACCAACCGTGTTCAACTGCCCGCCACTCCCCACCAAAAACTGTTGGATTCGTTCTGAAGAAACAGCATTGTCGATTCCAGCTGCACGTGCTGATGCTTGCAGGGAAGCGTCAGTTATTGCAGCCGGTTCGTTGCTGGGATCCTGCCAGTCAAGATCCACGGTCAGGTTTTGCTCACCCGCCACACCAATCACCACGTCAAAGCCGTAAAGGTAAGCATTGTTCCCACGATAGGTAACAGGAACAGCATCCACGGACAGTGGCAACGGCTTACTGCTGTAGACAAAAAACGCAGTTGACAGCTGGCCAATCGCGGGCCGCGGAGCAAAGTTCGTCGCGACACCACCATCGGTGCTCAATGTCACCTCACCGAGAAACTTCACGCGGTCATTTTGGATTGAATTGTTGGCGTCCGCAATAATGGAAACCCGGTCGCCCGTCACAGCACTTGATCGCACCGGATTCTCATCTGTTGAAATATGAATCGGTCCGCCGCGAGCGTCGATGGTGACATTCCCGTTCATCGACTTGAGCAGAATGGATTCACCGGTCGCGGCAGTGCGGTCTTCGACTCCGTCTCCAGAGACGATATTCTTTCGCACCAGCAGGTCCCGTCCGGCGGTAATGCTGATGTCGCCTCCACCGGAAATCACGTCTGCGTTCACGAGCACGTCACTCGTCAGGCCGCGTGCTTCCAGTAAGACGTCGCCCGTGCCGTTCGCACTGATCCCTGCGGCCGGTGTGGTGATGCCGCCATTGATCGTAATCGTCCCGGCTTCGGCCACCAGCTTGACCGGACCGTTCACCGTCGTCCGCAGGTCTTCCAGCGACGCTCGCGTATCACTGGTCGAAACGTCGGTTGTGCTGCTGTCAAAGTCCGCCCGCCGCACGCCGTCGATCGATACTGTTACGGCTGCCGCCGTGTTCACCGTGATCGCGCCGCCCGCCGCAATCTCACGCAGATAAATCCCGCTCGCCGAAGTTGCCGCGATCGTGTCCACGTTCAGATCCAAAGCCTGAGTGTTCACCGCCAGCGGCAGGGTGTCGGCTCCACCGATGATCGTGCCGGCCCGCAGACTCAGGGATGTGGCTGCCGCTGCCACCGTCTCTTCGATATTCACCAAGCCTGCATTCGCGTCCGTGATGCTGCCGCCCGCCTGCAGTGCCACGCGATTGGCCGTCGCGTTTGTCAGCGAGATCACGCCGAGTGTAATGTTGCCACCGGCGATGCCCAGCAGATCTCCGCCACCCAGCGTGATCTCCGCGTTGTTCGCTCGCACCGTCGCGTCACCCGCCATTGTCCAGTGGCCAGACACGGCTTTGATCAATACGTCACCGCTGACGGTCGTGATGTCACCCGTCGCCGTCTGCGTAATGTTCTGACCGGCGATCAGCCCAATGTCACCGGCCGTGCTCGTGATCAGTGCCGTCTGTCGAATGTCCTGAGTTGAATTCAGGAGGACATCGCCGTTGAGCGTGGTGATCACGGCGTCGATGTTGATGCCATCCACTTCCGCTCCGGCGGCGTCCGTCGTGCCATTGGCCGCCGTCAGATACACCGTCCCACCCACACCCGTACTCAGCACCGCGTTCAGATCGATGTCATCTCCGGCGTTCAGCGTGATATGACCTGTCCCGCTGGACACTCCGGCATTGATGATTACATCTCCATTGTTGGTAAGCGTCTGCAGCAGCAAGTTTCCGATTCCACTCACGTTGATCGCGGAACCGTCGGCCGCCGCCGTGCCGTCGTTCAATACGAGGCTTCCCGCCTGCGACCTCAGCACGATCGAGCCGTTGCCAGTCGTGACCAGATCGCTCTGCGTCGCGTCGTTGGCTGCGAGCGTTGTGCCATCTATCTGCACCTTCTGAGTCGTTACCGTTACATCATCAACAGTGAGTCCGTTGCTTTCGAGGACGTTGATCCCGCCGCCGCCAGCACGCGCACTCAGTGTTGTCACTGTGGTTTCGATCGCATTACTGCCAGCACCGAGCGTGCCGATGCCAACAGCGGCCTGAATGCGGAGACCCAGCGCGGTAATGTCGGTGTCGCTGTCGTCGAGGTCGGCGTCCAGAATTGAGCCCAGCACGCTGATCAGACTCACATTGGCGTTGCTGGCCGAAACTCTGCTGATGGTCACATTGCTATTTGCTTTGACGCGGATGTCACCATTTATGGTTGAGACCGTCGATGACGTATTCATCGTTACCGAGCCCGCAGCAGCCTCAATTGTTATCGTGCCCGCACCAGCGGTCTGAATATCGACCAGTGGTCCGACATTGACCGAATTCTCAGCCATTAGCGTGATATGTCCGCTGGAACTGATAATGTCGGCATCGAGTTCAATATTTCGGCCTAAGCCATTCGCCATGAGCAGGACGTTTCCGCTGCCGGTGGTGATTATTCCATCAACATCAATTGGCCCGTCGGAGGTGGTGGCCAGCACATTACCTGTGTCGGTGGTGATTGACGAACCGGCGTTGAGAGTCACATTCGAGACAGCCGTGAGCACCACATGACCGTCACCGGTTGTCTCCGCAGTCGTATTGATCGCCACAACAGCGACAACTGAGCCAACGTTGATGGCCTCCGACGTGACCGTCAGATTTCCCGTGTTTCCAACAACCGTGTTTCCAAGCGTGAGGCTGGCGTTCAAGTTGACCGTATCATTTCCTTCATCGCCGTTGATGGTTACGGCGGATCTAAATTGGTCGTGGATCGATTCGACGTTGACAATGTCGTTGCCAATGCCCGCATTGATGGTGAGCTGCGTGTTCGAGTTCGCAAAACTGACACTGGGGCCGAGTGTTGATTGAATGCGATTATTGAGCGATCGCCAGTCGATCTCAGGCTTGAACATCGAGGGTATCATCTCAACCGTATCACCTGGTGCCGAGACTGTGATTGTTTCATCGCCAAAGTCGATCGTGGAGGCAAACGTGAAGGTTCTCGCATCGACACTCAGCTCGTCCCGGATCGGCTCGGTGCCAGTGAACGTAATCACGGTCGAGAGCGGTGTCGGGTTCGCGGAGACACTGAGCGTGATCGTGCCCGCGTACCCCTCAGCGGCCTCGTTGCCGAAGCGGTACGTCACGGAGTCGAGAACCGCCACATCGGTGGCCGACTGGAGGAGGACCAGAGTATCGCCGCCGTTCAAGCCGTCGCTGTTGAGGACGTTGCCGTTGAGGGCGTTGCCGTTATTGAATTCGAGTCCGCCATTGAAAATAATCCCGTTCACGAGGCTGTACAGGCCCCCTTGCGCGGCGGTGGGCTGGACGATGATGAACACATCGTCGCCGCCGTAACCGTCGAATGTGAACGACGTGATACCGGCGAAGTTGAATGAACCGACGAACTCAGGTGACGCTCCAGTCACGTTCCGGGTGAACGTGAAAAAGCCGTCGTTGTCACTGGTAAACGTCAGAACCACCAGGTCATCGAAATCCGTCCCGGCAACCAGTATGTCCTCAACGCCAAACTCAACCGGGTCTTCCTGATTGGCTCCGATGTGCGGAATTAATGTTGCGATGTCGGCCTGAAACTCGGTCGATTGAAATGCGGCGGAAGAACCCCATCGCAGACGGTAGAATTCCGCGAGCGTCGTCCCGTTGTACGTTACATTTGGATCGTCTCCTTTGAAGAATGGATTGGCCGTCGGGCCTGTGAGATTGCTCGGATCGAGCGTCTGATTTGAATCGGCGTATTCGCCAGCGACATCGTTAAAGAACACGTTATTCAGGACGACGGTGGCGACTGGCGTAACAACGCCGTAACCGGAAACGGGAGGCAATGGTGGGAGTTGCTGCAGATAAAGGACGATGCCGGTGTCGCTGTCGCCGAGGTATGTATTTTCGACTGTCGGTGCGGAATCAAACTTCCAGTTCGCAACCAGGTCTCCATGAGCAGAAACACCGTCGATTCGTATTGTGTCGAGTTCCAGTTGCGTCAGCACATCGTTGTACCATGCCACATCATCCATCATACCATCGAAAAACTGGCCGGCACTTCCGGGGTCATAACCCATGTGCATGATGCCGTTGGCCGTGTCAACTACCGCAGCCCAGGTGAGATCAGTGGGCTTGTAATTGGTGAGATACGACGATTCCGTACCGTCAAGATAGATGTTTAGGCGGCTCGTTGCGAAGTCCCATGTGTACTGAA
>JBBQSE010000173.1:0-14958 GCA_038214195.1 Planctomycetales bacterium | reverse complement strand
CGAACGAAACGTTACAAGCAACCGCGTTTCGTTCGCGGAGCGAACGACGACTATGTGGCTCTAATATCCAAACCCATTTTTCCGCACATGCACAAACGGCTCGAATGTCGTCGGTTCCCTGTGATGGATCGCATCTGTAATTGTCACCAGCAGGATCCGATGATCACCGGCGTCCATCTGTCCCGATACAGTGCCTTCCAATGATGCCATCGCCGACGAGAGAGTGATGAGGCCATTCTTTGCTGCAGTTGTTGGCAGGCCATCAAACGCATTGGCGTCCGGTTCAAATCCTTTGCTGAAATGCTTGAACAGCGAATTGTCTCCTTTGGCAATCTGATTCAGGGTGACTGGCGAACCATCCTTCAACCAGTCAATCAGATACCGTGATTTATTTACGGCGACCGTCACCTGCGGCGGTTCAAAAGATGCCTGCTGGACCCAACTCGTCAGCAGTCCCGTCTGTCGATCACTGCCGTCACCGGCGACCAGGATGTAAACGCCGCTGGGAACTCGTCCGAGCACCGGTGCCACGCGGGATTGTGTTTCTGAATCCAGCATTGATGATAACTTTCAAAGAGAATGAACGATCTTGTTCCGAGGCTCCAGCCTCGGAACACACTGGCCCGGCATCTAGCGGTTTATTGTTGTTATCAGCCGGAACGCGCTAGCGTCCGGTTCTGTGAAAACCGTGAGCTAGTGCTCTGCGGCTGATTTCAGTCTCGACACTCGTTGACTGCTCGATGCTTCGTAATCTCGTGCCGCCCAGATAGAGAATAATACGCTCCGCAGCCTCAAATACGACACGCCGTGATCGTCAGGGTGTCCGGTTTCCGGCAGAATTATCGCCGCAGAGTGAAATTAAAGGCAACGCATCGCCTGTTCCGGCGAAACACCTCTCACAATTTCAACATGACCGATCCGCGATGGCAGCACGAAACGCAGTTCACGACCTTCGGTTTTCTTGTCCAGCATCATGCATGCCAGAATGTCATCGTGACGATCCCGCATATCGGCGGGCACAGTAACCGGCAATTTAAGTTCCGACAGCAATTTCTTCTGGCGGCGCGTTTCGTCGTCGGTAATTCGGCCAAGAAATTCCGCCAGCCGCATGGCGCAGATCATACCGATGGAAACGGCTTCTCCGTGAAGCAACGTGCCATAGCCAGCCAGGGCTTCGAACGCATGACCGAATGTGTGGCCGTAATTCAGGATCGCCCTCAAACCCGTTGTTTCGAATTCATCCTGCCGGACAACATCTGCTTTGAGTTCACAACTGCGGGCAACGACATGACGCAGCACTTCGGGATCGCGCGAGTTCAGGCCTGCGACGTTGTGTTCCAGATACGCAAAGAACTCTGCATCCAGAATTACGCCGTACTTGACAACTTCCGCAAGCCCGGAACGATACTCGCGATCGGGCAGCGAATTCAGTGTCTCCAGATCGATAATCACACCGATCGGCTGGTGAAATGCACCGATCAGATTCTTTCCACGCGGATGATTGATTCCCGTCTTGCCACCGACAGAACTGTCCACCATGGAAAGCAGCGTCGTTGGGACCTGTACAAAGCGCAAACCACGCGCGTAGGTAGCGGCGACAAAACCTGCCAGATCTCCCGTCACACCGCCACCGACGGCGACAACCAGCGTCTTGCGGTCTGCGGTGATATCGACTAGTTGATCGTACAACGCATGAGTCTGCGCATACGATTTCGACTGCTCCCCGGACGGCACGAGCGCCGATCGGACCTCCGCGCCGGCGGCTTCCAGACTCTTTTCAACGGCGCGTCCATGTTCCGCGTAAACTGCCGCGTCCGCGATCATGAGAACTCGCAGGCCTTTTGCCGAATCCAGCTTTAGCCAGCCCGCCAGCAGTGAACCCGCTTTTGACGTAGCCCCAGGATTGATCACGATGTCGTAACTTCGTGTTCCGAGCGCTACGGGGACGATGCGGTCATACATAGTGAGTTGTTGAGTCATGGCACACAGCACAGGCGGTGAAGCCTGTTTCAAAAGAACAAAGTTATCCTGATTTGCAGGACGCAGACTTTTCCGTGTGTGGATTTAAGCAAAAATCTGCAAATCCTTCAGCAGTCATCTGTCTCAGGGTTGAAAGGCGTCAGTGTCGTCGGTCAGATACTCACCGAAACAAGTAGTGCAGGGCCAATTCTCCGGAAACCAATTCATGCTGGCAAAGCGTATCATTCCCTGTCTTGACGTTCACGCGGGCCGAGTGGTCAAGGGCACAAATTTTGTGAATCTCCAGGATGCCGGAGACCCCGTCGAGATCGCTCAGCGTTATGAACAACAAGGAGCCGACGAGCTGGTCTTTCTGGATATCACCGCCAGCCATGAGGAACGGGACATCATTCTCGATGTGGTGGCGCGGACGTCTGAAGTCGTTTTTATGCCGCTGACCGTTGGCGGCGGAATTCGCACGGTGGACGATATTCGCCGCCTGTTAAGCGCGGGCTGCGACAAAGTCTCGATCAATTCGACGGCCGTGACCCGCCCCGAATTTGTCCGCGAGGCCGCGCTGCGATTCGGCAGCCAGTGCATTGTCGTCAACATCGACCCGAAACGCATCCTGCGCGACGGTCGGGAAGTCTGGGACGTCCATATCAACGGCGGTCGCAAGGCGACGGGGCTGGAAGCCGTGGCGTGGGCTCAGGAAGTCGAACGCCTCGGCGCGGGCGAAATTGTGCTTACCTGCATGGATGCGGACGGCACAAAAGACGGTTATGACATCGAAATCACCCGTGCGGTCGCCGATGCCGTTTCGATTCCTGTCGTTGCCAGCGGCGGAGCTGGATCTCCTCAGCATCTGTACGAAGCCGTCACCGCCGGTGGTGCCAGTGCGGCGCTGGCCGCCAGTATTTTCCACTACGGAACGTACACGATTGAGCAAACCAAACGCTACCTGGCGGAGCGCGGCGTGCCGGTTCGTCTGTGAGCCGGGCGGCATGCTCAAAAATTCATGGTCGTCATAGTCCCGCGAATGGCCGCTTCGTGGTACAAATCAGTAATTGAATCTCTGTCAGCACTTGCTGCCGCGTCGAATTCACAGTTGCCGTTTGCTGCCAAACGGCGGGACTCATTTGCTTTCGTCAGGATCTACTTCAATGGTTTTGATTGCCGACTGGAAAAAATCAACGTATAACCCGACGAAGGATATCGAGATCGACAAGGTTTTTCGGCTGTCGATCAAGAATAACTGTTCGGATATCCATTTGCAGGTTGGTCGATCTCCTGTCTTTCGAATTCGCGGCGGTCTGCGTGAATTGGAAATGCCGCCGATCACCGAAAGCCAGATGATCGAACTCACGTTCCCTATGATGGACCAGCGCAATCTGGACATCTTTCATCAGAACGGCGGGGCGGACTTTTCGAAAGTCATCAAGATCGAAAACGATCCCTGGCGATTTCGCGTAAATCTGTTCACGCAACTGGGCAAAGTCGGCATGGTGGCTCGAAAAATTGAACGGTCAATTCCGCCGTTCGAAGGTCTGTATCTACCCCCCTGCATGGTCGATCATTGCAAGTACGATCAGGGCATGGTGTTGCTCGCCGGCGTGACGGGATCCGGAAAAAGTACGACGATTGCGTCGATGCTCGACTGGATTAACCGCAACATGAACAAGCACATTTTGACGATTGAGGACCCAATCGAATTCATCTACACGTCGGACAAGTGTCTGATCAATCAACGCGAGATCGGGCAGGACGTGGTTGACTTTCACATTGCCATGAAACATGCGGTTCGCGAAGACCCTGACATCATGCTCGTGGGTGAATTGCGAGACCGGGAAACATTTGAAACGGCCATTCACGCCGCTGAAACGGGGCACCTGGTGTTTGGGACGATTCACGCCCCGGGGGCACCGGGCTGCATCTCGCGTATTCTGGACCTGTTCCCGTTCGACATGCACAAAGCCATTCGGGCGAGTATGGCGATGAACATGAAATGTATCGTGGGCCAGAAACTGCTGAAGACAATCGTCGATAAACCATCCCGCGTACCAATCGTGGAAATCATGAGCTTCAACCCGACCGTGCGCAAACTTATCATGGAGACGATGGACGAAAAACTGTTCGCTGCTATCCGCATCGGCAAGACGGAAGGCATGCAGTTGTTTAATGACAGCCTTTATGACTTCGTGAACCGCGAATTCGTCAGTCGCGAAGCCGCGTTTGAAATCTCTCCCAACATCGAAGAATTGAAGATGCGTCTCAAGGGTATCGACGTGAAGGGAGCGGCGATTCTATAGTGAATTCCGACAGGACGGCACGTAAGACCAAATTTGCAGGAGACTGCCTGTATGCGATTGCAGCCCGACGTTCGTTTTAAGGGTCTGTCATGACGCCGCTGGGGATTGATCCGACCGTTGACTATGCTTTTCGGAAGATCTTTGGAGATCCCAAAAATTCTGACGTGCTGATTCATGTACTTAATTCCGTGCTGGAATTTCAATCACCGATTGTAGATGTCGAGATTCTAAATCCGTTCATCGACAAGGAATTCGAAGACGACAAGCTGGCGATTCTGGATATCAAAGCAAGAGACCGCGACGGACGTTGGCTCAACGTGGAAATGCAAACCACAGTTCCAACAGCAATGCGAGAGCGATTGGTGTACTACGGGGCTTGCCTGTTTGTTGATCAGCTGACAGAAGGTGAGCCGTATTCCGAATTGCGTCCGGCGATTAGTATCTGCTTCTCGTCGGTGGCGATGTTTCCACTGGTGTCGAATGGGCATCTGCGATTCGTTTTGAGTGATATTCAGCAAGGCATTGAGCTTACTCAGCATTTTCAGGTACACACGGTGGAGTTGCCGAAGTACAATCTTGCTGAGGGTGACATCCCCAAGGCGACTGAACTGTCAAAGTGGGCGTTTTTGTTGAGGAGGGCTCAGCATTCCGACGCGGATCGCCTTCGGGAACTACTGCCAGCCGCTCCATTTCAAAAAGCCATTGGAGTAATGGAAATGATCTCACGAACGCCGGAGCAACGCCAAATCTACGATGCCCGGATGAAAGCACTTCGCGATTACAAATCTGTGCTCGAAGGCGCGAAGATTCAGGCGCGTCAAGAGGGGTTGCAGGAAGGACGACAGGAAGGACGACAGGAAGGACAGCGGATTGGGCAGATTCAACTGCTCCAACAATTGCTGAATGATCCGGTTAGCGATGAGTCAGAACTTGCCGGAATACCGCTGGAAATACTGAACGATATGGTCCAGCAGCTTCAGGTCCGATTGACGCAGCGCAGCGATCCGTAGCGATTTGATGTCCAATCAGGTGATCAGTTTCAATGCAAACGTCGTCACTACGAAACTGATTCCCCGATCGATTCCTGAACGGATCACACCGTATTTTGATCACGCGTCAGTTTCTGGCGGAGACGTTGAAAGCCGCGAATCCAGCGATCATAGTTGTCGGTCTTCATCGCAAAGAATTCCGCCACCTGGGCGTGAGGCAGAATCAGGAACTCTTCTTTACGGATGCCGTCCAGAACGCTTTGCGCGGCAACTGCGACCGTGATCGAGTGCAGGTGCAGATAGCGATGGATCGGGTCGCTGTCGTCCAGCATATCGGTCTCGACGCCCAGCGGGCAGATACAGGACACACGAATCCCGCTGCGTCCGTAACAGACGGCCAGCCATTCCGCCATTGCGATATCGGCATGTTTTGTGACGGAATAAGAAGCCGACCCAATCTCCATCAGCAGTCCCGCAGCTGACGCAGTATGGATCAAGTATCCTTCACCGCGTTCCTGCATATGCGGTACTACCGCGCGGGCCGCAAACAGGCGTGACATCACGTTCACGTCCCACATCCTCTGCCAGTCCGCGTTAGTCGATTCCAATCCGCCCTTGACCGTGATGCCGGCGTTGGAACAAAAGATGTCGATGCGGCCGAACTGTGCCAGAGTCGTGGTGACTAGCTGTTGAACATCTGACTCGTTCGCAACGTCACATCGATTGGCCACCGCCTGAGTGCCAATCTGCCGTGCAACTTCGACTGCGGCCGATTCGTCCCGGTCTGACACCACCACCGCCAGGCAGCCTGCCTCAGCAAAGGCGACACACATCGCGGCACCGATACCTCGACCAGCGCCGGTGACGACAATCACTCGATCTTTCACATTCATGTGGTCTCTACTCCGTCAAACGTGCCAGAACTTCGTTGCCGTCAGCATCCGACATCCCACGAAGCAGCATCGTAACATTGCTCTCGCTCCATTGATTCGATGTAACTTCTGCCAGAACTTTGCCGTGAAGTCTCACGACGAACGTGCTGTCGGTGTGCCGTGTATTGAACTCATGCAGATGGCCGAGGCCGACGTCCGAAAGGATCAGGAGGATTTCAGGCGGCTGCGAGTTGTAACGACTCTGAAATGCTCGAAAATCAGCGGCATTTAGAGCGATCTTGTTGGAAACATACCGCGTTTCACCATTGGGAAGGATCATTTCATCCCACATCTCTCGTGGCTTCTTTGACGATTCGCGAAACTCCAGCGCCGCCGTGGCCGAGATGGGTTCCTGGCCGAGACGGGGAAAGACATACATGTAGACCGACAGCAGGATTGCTCCGAAGACAGCAAAGCCCGCGATCAACGTCCACGCAGATCCTCGTGGCGATAATTCGTCGTCCGATGGTTTACTTGCTGACATGGTGCTTGTGGCTTGAGTTTGACGGCCTGCAACTTGCGTCCTGTTTCATCAGCGTTGCTCAATCCGATACAGGTGCTTCGTGGAACGCAGAAACAACGCTTTGCCGGCAACAGCGGGAGACGCCATGAAATCCGCCTCCAGCATATTCTTCGCCAGCTCTTTGTACTCAGCCCCTGCCTGCAGCACGGTACACGTTCCGTTTTGGCCGCAGAAGTACAGATGTCCCTCAGATTCGATCGGCGACGCGGAATAGTCACCGGAGAGACGCTCAAACCAGTAGTCTTCACCGGTCGCGGGATTCACACATCGTACGATGCCCTTGTCACTTACAAAGTACAGTCGATTGTCGCAGAGCAGCAGCGATGGCTTCTGAGGAATCTGCTTATCGGATTTCCATGCGATATGCGTCTCGGTCACGTCACCTTCGCCATCAAAGCGAACTGCAACCAGGCGGGACTGCATGTAGCTGGTGGCAACGTAAACAGTGTCGTCAGAGGCCACGGGACAAGGCACGGTTGAAAATCCAAGTTGACCATAGGCCGCCTTCCAGACTTCACTGCCGGTGTCGGCGTCGTAGGCGTACACCCAGTTGGCCGCCGGAGAAATCACCAGCGTCCGCTCTTTGACTGAGAGTAGCAGTGGGGTACCGTAGGCCTTTTTGAGTTCCGGAGTTTTGTCCATCTCTCCGGAACGCGATGTACGCCATGCCACTTCGCCAGTATTCGCATCCAGTGCGGCAATGAACTGATCATCCATTCCATCAAAATGGATGATGACTTTATCGTGCCAGACGACTGGTGAGCTGCCCGGCCCATTCTGATGATCGATCTTGAGCACATCGTTTTTCCAGAGGATGTTGCCGCTGTTTCGATCAATGGCAGCTGTACCGTATGTTCCAAAATGACAGAACAGCCTGTCCCCGGAAATCACTGGCGTCGGTGATGCGTAGCTGTTCAGCGAATGTTTGGGTTCAGGCTCAGTAACCTCGAAGAGATCAATGGTCTGTTCAATGGCCCCTGACTCTCGATTGATGCAGATGGCCTGCAACGTCAGTGTTCCGGCAAGTTTTAGCCCATTCGAGTTCTTCAGTTTGTCCAGCTGTTCCTTTCCTTGCTCCGGCGTCAACTCTTTCGTGATCGCCGTCGTCAGCCAGATCTGGTTTCCGGATATGACCGGCGACGAGTGCCCTTCACCGGGAGTTGCCGTCTTCCAGACCACGTTTTCTGTTTCGCTCCAGGTGATGGGCAACCCAACAGCTTCCGCATGACCCTGTCCGTCCGGTCCGCGAAACTGCGGCCATTCGTCGTCTGCAGACGCAATGACAGCACTATTAATGACAGCCGCCATGAACAGAATGGCGGTCAGCCCCGCTGGGCGTGAATTCGAAAACATCTGAACATTCATCGGGAACTCCATGAACTACTCGTTTTTATACTTAAGCAACATGCGGTTTATTGTTGTCTTATCAGCCGGCACGCGCTCGTGTCTGGTTCTGTGAAAACCGGGAGCTAGCGCTCTGCGGCTGATTTCCGTTACGACATTTCTTGACCGCTCGATGCCAGATTCTTCACCACAAATGACGCAGCTGCCATGGCAAAGGCGGCAGTCATGAACGTCGCGGTTCCATAAATCACACGGCGTTTTTCGCAGGCGTGCGGTGAGTCTTCCCGATGCGGGCAGATGCACTGGAAACCGTTTTCCACGTCCCACTCCGGAACCTCCGGCGTACGAACCTCTTCTTCGGAATAGACTACTGATAGGCCGGCGTCGCCCTGCCCACCGAATCCGCGTTTTGCCAATTCCTTGCGCAGGATGCGGGCAAGAGGATCGACTTTCGTGCGGCTTATATCAGCAACGCGCACCTGAGTCGGATCAAACCGCGCACCCGCACCAGTGATACTGATCACGGGAATGCCCTGCGTCAGACAGGTTTCGAGCAGCAGCACTTTGGACGTTACGTTGTCGATCGCATCAACAACAAAATCCGGTCGCGGAGTCAGCAGAGCCGCAGATGTGGAAGCGTCGTAAAATGCCTGAACCGGATCTACCCACGCTTCGGGATGAATGGCCCGCACGCGTTCGGCCAGCAACGCGGCCTTGGATTGTCCAACGGTGCCGGGAAAAGCCTGCAGCTGACGATTGACGTTGGTCAGACACACGTCGTCAAAATCCACCAGTGTCATCCGCCCGACCGCTGATCGCGCCAATGCTTCAGCCACGTAGCTGCCTACGCCGCCCAATCCAAAGATCGTGACGTGTGAACCGAGCAGACGACGAATGCCAGCATTCCCCACCAGCCGCACAAAGCGATCCCAGCGTCGATGAATTCGCTCCGGCACCGGCGGAAAATCTTCACGCTTAGGTCGCGCCGCCAAGTCCGGCGCAGACTCCCACATGCGAACTCGGGTCTGCCGAGGCAGTGCAGCATCCAGTTCCGGACTTGCAGAGCCTGAAGTAGCGGCGCAGTTGCCGTCCAGGCAATCTGCTTCCTGCGAACACTCTCCACCGTCCGTATGACTCCCACATGGGCGGCAGTTGTCCGTTTCGGCACTTAACGGTGCAGGGGATCGAGACGATTCGTCAGTTGAATGCAGGGTACCGTCTCCTTTTCTTGATTTAGTAGGCATGAGTAATTCGTCAGACAATTCTAGTGCGTAGTCACCGTCCCATTGACGGATCGGGTGGCCCGGGCTGGACTGAGCAGAGCGAAGGAAGCCCCGGGGTTTCGAGCTGCGCTCTCCAACCCCGGCCACCCAAACGTTGATGAATAGCAGAGCACTAGTTTTTCTTGTTGACTTTTTTCCGGTTACCCGATTTGTTGTCTGTTTTCTGGCTCCCCGTTTCATTCTCGGAAAGCGTCGTGAATTCATCAGTCGTCGCATTCCACTGTTGTGTCAGGCGGGAGAGTATGTCGGGCTTCGATTTCGAAAGATCCATTTGTTCGCAGCGATCATTTTCAAGATCGTACAATTCCCACGGATCACCCTTCGCGGCGACAGCCTTCCAGTCGCCCATGCGAATGGCTCGGTTGCCTTCATGCAGCCACCACAAGGATTCGTGTAACGCCGCACTGTCCTCAGAAAAAGATGCGACAAGACTTCGACCCGGTGACTTCGCATCAGTCTCGACAGCTGATCGCTCGACACCG
This sequence comes from Planctomycetales bacterium, assembly GCA_038214195.1. Lineage (GTDB taxonomy): Bacteria > Planctomycetota > Planctomycetia > Planctomycetales > Planctomycetaceae > SXXK01. The sequence continues at coordinate 5,137 of JBBQSE010000173.1, read as the reverse complement.
GCCAGTTCCAGAACGGTCGGCACGATATCAATCACATGGCCTGCCGTGCGCCGCAACTGTCCTGGTGTCGTGATTCCGGCAGGCCAGTGAGCAATCAGCGGCGTCGAAATCCCGCCTTCATGCACCCACGTCTTGTGTCGGCGAAATGGTGTATTGCTGACCGTTGACCAGCCCGGCCCGAGACACAAATGCGTTGCCGCAGATCCCGGCGGTGCATTCGGGTCATGCCCGTCGCCCCGCACCATCATTTCCGCCGACGCACCGTTGTCTGAAAGAAAAAGGATGAGAGTATTATCAAACGCATTCATTGAACGGAGCTGGACCAGAATCTTCCCAATCTCCTGATCCATGCGATAAATCATCGCGGCATGAATCGCCATCTTGGTTGCCTGAAACGATCGCTGTGCTTCGTTGAGTTCCTCCCAGGGCAGCGGCAAGTTCACTTCTGCCGGACCAAACTGACGGACCTGATCAGGAAAAGCATACGGCGGCCCAAGGCCACGTTCAGGCTCGCTTGCGGTCCCTGAGACAAGTCCCATTGAAAGCATTCGAGCAAACTTCGCTTTTCGCACCTCGTCCCAACCGGCGTTGTAGCGATCGGCATACCGCGCGATGTCTACCGGCAATGCGTGCAAGGGGAAATGCGGCGCGGTAAAGGCGACGTATTGAAAGAATGGACTGTCCGCAGTGGAGTCCGCATGGTTCTTCAGGCATCGCACTGCATGATCGGCAATGGCGATGGTCGAATAATATCCGTCGCCTTCCTTCACGGCAGGCAGAGCGACGCCGTCTTCCTGATGCTTTGAAGGGCTGAAGAAACGTCCCTGATCCTGGAGTTCATAACTGTGATCGAATCCACCAGCGGCGGGAGTTCCGTCGATATGCCACTTGCCCGAGTAGTAGCAACGATACCCAGCTGGCTTGAGCAACTGCGGCAGCAATGGAGCCCAGGCGGGCCTGACAAACTTATCCCCAGCTCCTCCGGCGATCGTTGGCAAAGCGTCGCGGCGGACCTGCTGAGGATAATAGCCGGTCAGCAGTGCCGCGCGCGTGGGCCAGCAACGAGCGGTGTTGTAAAACTGCGTGTACCGCAGGCCGTGTTGAGCCAATGCGTCCAAATGCGGTGTCTCGATGTCGCTGCCGTAACAACCGAGGTCCGAATAACCCAGATCATCCGCCAGGATCACGAGTACATTCGGCCGAACCCCCGCAGTTGACTCGCCTCCGGATGCCAACGCGTAGAAACCGCAGAAGAACGCAAGCTGCAATACCGCCCGAAGTATTCGCATCGCTCCGGCTTATCCTTCGTACTCAGACAAATAGCCCATGAATTCGCGAAGGTGTTCTTCTTCATCGCCCAGTGCAGTAATGCACAAGTCCTGAGTCACATAGTCAAAACCATCACACAGAGCGATCAGCTTTGAATACTGTGCAATCGCAGACTCTTCTGCGGCAATGACACCTTTAATCACTGCGACGACATCGGTCATCTTCTTCGGCGGCTGCAAACTGGCCTGCCGCGAAACAAACGACGCGCTTCCAGGTACGATACCACCAATCGTCTTGATGCGTTTCGCCAGCATCTGAGCGTGAATCATCTCCGCAGCGATATCAGCCTGAAGGGAGGACTTGATTTCTTCCGCCCGAACGCCGTCCAGATTGATGGAATTTGAGATGTAGTTCATGACGGTTTCCATCTCCATCCAGTAGGCAACGCTAAGTTCAGAGATGATGTTAGCTCGTTTTTCCTTGTCGGTCATAAAATCTGCTTTCACTTGTGACTGTTGTGTCGCGAGAACAATGTGGGACAACTGTTCCGCACTTTTGAATATCTCCGCAGTGTACTGAACGGCAGCGGCGGGGTGTAGTCGCCAGCAATGGCGCGTTACAGAAATCCCATTAACATCGCGATTCCGCTGCCAGCAGCCACAACTCCCTGCACCCATGAAGGAATCAGGTACACATGACCACCGACGGTCGGATCGATCATCGGGTGATCGACCTGTCCCTGAAATCGCACATACAGATCCATCGCGGCACCGCAGATTCCGCCAACGAGGAATCCCAGACCGGGGCTGCCCGTCAGTTTGAAAGCGCCTGTACCGAAGGCCGCTCCGGTTAGGGCCATGAAGATGGCTGTGATTGAAAAATAAATTGGCATGAGAGGACGGCTTTCTTTCGTTGCCAGAATAAGTGCTATTTGGCCTCAGTCCTGGGCAGCATCACACAGGCCAGCTTGCCGTCCGCGTTGCGGCCGTAGACGCGACCGTCGGCGACAGCAGGCATTGTCCAGCAGCGGCCTTCCAGAAATGGTGAACGAGCCAGTTCGGTAAATTCTTTCGGTGACGCCTCGGCCAAAATGAGCGTCCCATTTTCGGCCAGAATGAGTAACTTCCCATCGACAATCAGCAGTGTCCCGCACGCGGGCCCGCGCTGTTTCCAGGCGAGTTCTCCGGTCTCAAACGCAATGCAGTTCAGAGTCACATTTCGTCCCCGGTGGGCGTCTCCATCAAACCCATACAGCGAACCATTCAGCAACGTGGAATTATTGAAATGGTTTTTCATATCCGTGTTCTTGTAGACAAGTTTCAGCTCCTCGCCCTGCAGCCGAAATAGTCCGCAACCGACCTGGTATCCCGTTGAGACGAAGATCTGGTCGCGTATAACGATCGGTGTTGTCGCATTCGTCCGGTACGGCGATTTCCAATCCGCGAATGCGACTTGTCTGCCGTCCGCCGAATCAACAATTCGCAGTCCATCACAATCCAGCGTCGCCAACAACGTATGACTATCGCGTTCAAATGCCGCAGCGGAACCATATCCCGCCGTGTGAGTCTCAGTCTGCCATTGCTTCTCGCCGGTCATCTTGTTGAATGAAACAACACGACCTGCTTCGAGAATCAGCTGATCCTTCAGAATCAGAGCCGAACTGCTGAATCCCCATTCGGGCAGTTCGACGCCAAGCTCGTCCTGCAGCATGCATTTCCATAACACTTTGCCATCGGCAACGTTCAGACAAAACAGCTGTCCTTCCTTGCCCAGCGTGTAAACGCGATCTCCGTCCACTGTCGGCGTCGAGCATGGTCCACCTTCGTGCAAATTTGGAATGAGCGCGCTCGGATAGTCATGCGTCCAAATCACTTCGCCACTGGTACAGTTCAGGCACCAAACTGTTTCTTTGCCGTCCCTGTGGCCCATAGTGAACAGTCGTTCGCCGACGACAGAGATCGAACTGAACCCCGTGCCAATTTCACGAGTCCACTCAATCGGCAGACCTGCCTCTGGCCACGAATCGGCAAATCCGATCTCTTTCGAAATTCCGTCTTGCCGAGGACCCGCCCAGGTCGGCCAGTCATCGGCCTCTAATTCAGCCTGGACTGAGAGGGACAACAATGACAGTACAAAACACCGAGCTGTGTAAAGGAGATTCGGACACATTGTTTGCGCTTTCTATGATAGCCCACAAATATCAATAAGAGCCAGCACCGCCGGTTGCGATCTCTCTTCGTCATCGACCAGCGCGAGGTACTGTGCGGTTACGGGGCGGGCTTCCGCCAGACGCTCGGCAATGACAAGAACTCTGGCTTTTCCAAACAACGCGGGCGAATAGGATTCGTCGTGTTCCAGAGCACTATCAAAACTGGACAGAGCCTCATCGGTTTTGTTTAGTTTCGCCAGGCATTCGCCGCGATTATTCCAGATCTCCGCCGTTTCAAAGCTGTTGTCGAGCAGCGTGTCATACATCACAACCGCCTTCTCGTGCTGGCCAAGCTTCGCAAGCGCCGTGCCGAATTCAAACATGGCCATCGGATGCTGAGTTTCCTCGACGGCAGCCACCAATGCGCTAAGACCGTCTTCGGGCTGACCACATTCAATCAGACAAGCGCCTCGGCCGATTACGGCGACGAAGTCGCTGGGGTCCAGTTCCAGTGCCTTTTCGAAACTGTCCAGCGCCTCTTGAAACTGTTCCAGTCCGCGGAGACTGTTACCGCGGTTACTCCACGCCATCAGATCGGCGGGTTCGATTTTGAGCGCAATGTCGTAACATTCGATGGCCGCGTTGTGGTCGCCCGAATCGTCCAGAATTCTCCCGAGGTTGATCCATCCGTCCGCCATCGTCGGATCTGCCTGAACCGCCTGATGAAACGATTTTGCTGCCTCGCCGATTTCACCCAATCTCTGGTACAGGTTTCCGAGATTGAAGAGCGGCAGCGCCGCTTTGTCGCCCCCGAATTTAGCCGACTGCTGATAGGCGTGGATAGCATCATCGTATTCTTCAAGCTCGCCGTGTGCGCAGCCCTTGCCATACCACGCCCGGGCAAATTCCGGATCCAGCTGGACGGACATTGCGAAACACTTTACGGCATTTTCAGCGTCACTGCTTCGCAGGTACTCCAGTCCCTGATCGTTGTATTCTGCTGCGCTGCGGGAGGTCATAGGTCGAGCCCTTTCGACAGAATCATCGGCATGGAAAATTGAACTTCGTCACCGCGTCAGGCGGATTGAACGAAGATCCATGCGTGCTGTCAAATCATGGGCTCTGTGACACTGACGCTCATTACTTGTGCGTGCGGGCCGCCGGTGTCTCGGTTCCAAATGAAGCCTGTCGAATTTCCCCGGTTTGACGGGAGTCAAATACAGCGCCGCCCGGCGACTCAGGGCTTGCGGAGCGGCCAGCGAGAACAGCGGCTCCCTGCTCTGTGTTTGAGACCAGCATTTGTGTCGGCACTTGCCCTGTAATTCGGTTGTCCAGACGCCACATGGCACCCGTGGCACCATCCACAACCAAACCTGGCACTCCGCCAATCACAATATTTCCTGCGATCCACGGGTCCACTTTTGCATTCAAGTCGCGACTCTGCACTCCTTCCTGAGTGGCGTAGTCCACTTTATACCTGGCTGGCCGAAACAACCTTTGACTGGAGTCCAATGTGATTCGGTGCGGAGTCACGCCGGTTTCGACGACCTGATTCTTCCAGTCGCGGACAGCAAAGTACGTTGAACTTAACCGCTTCGCGTGGCCTGGCTGTTTGGTTGAGTGGAGTTGTTTGGACTGATGAGTGATGATGCTTCGGAATCTATGATTGGCTACTCGTTGTTTGACACCAGCGAGGAATGCTACGAGTACAACGAAGAC
>JBBQSE010000172.1:0-15030 GCA_038214195.1 Planctomycetales bacterium | reverse complement strand
ATTCAGGGTGTTCCCCATCGGATCCACCGAAGCGTGAGCTAGGTTTCGCCGACCGTCTGAGAACTCTCTGCACTAACAGGTTGCTGTGATTATGGCCAAGCGATTTCGACTGAAGAAGCTCATCAACTGGACCGTACAGGGCCCGATCGTCACGCGACTGATCATTCACTTCCTGTCATACAACATCGCAACTTTGTTTCTTTTGCTGCTCGTGTACGGCATCAAGACTTCGCTCGCTGCGATCGCAGAGACGCCGGTCAGCGCCGAACCGCTGACGTTTTGGCAGCAGGCGGCACCAGTTGTCATCTGCATGTGCGTGATGATGCCATTCATGATCTGGGATCTGATTAAGCTCACCAATCGCATCGCCGGCCCCCTGTTTCGATTCGAATCAATCCTCAAAGAGTTTGCAAAATCCGGCGTCCTCCGCAAGGCCGCCCTCCGCGAAGGTGACCTGCTCACCGACTATCAGAAGCAGTTCAACGAATTTGTGGAATCTCTGCACGCACTGCATCCCGAAACGAAGCCCGCGCCGAAGGGTCCCGATGGTGCTCTGGTCACCGTCCCGTTTCGACAAACAGTATGACGTCATTCGTAGTCCAAGTCACTCGAACGATTTACCCGATCGAACACCAGCGATGGTGCTGCGACCTTAGGCGCGCGGCAGAAAACGATTTTCCAGCTGTCGGACGGGCACTCTTGCCCGTCACGGTCCGCGACGGGCAGAAGTTCCCGTCCTACAGTCAATATATTTCTGCCGATCGCCTTACCGCACGCTGCGGAGCAGTGTATCTCTCGTGATGTCGCGCCGGAACATGGAGATGCGAGACGCGTACTGCTGCCGTTCCGCAGTCGTCTGGATCCGTCTTAGTTGCCGGGTGAAGTCGGAATTTACTTCGCCATTCTGATCAGCCTCACGCACCAATGCGTCCGCCAGCCAGGGGCCGTGAATCGCAACCAGCACGTCTTCCGCGCTCGCATAGGTCTGTGCCGATCCAGGATCTCCCTGTCGAGCACATCGCCCAATGAGCTGTCGATCCATGCGCGAGGAAGTCTGGCATTCGGCGACGATCACATGCAACCCGCCGTTCGCGCGGACTTCCGGATGCAGATGAATGTCAGTCCCGCGTCCCGCGAGGTTTGTGGCAATCGTCACTGACTTCGGATCCCCGGCGCGACTGATAATCTCCGCTTCTGCTGCATCCTGTAGTCCATTTAAAAGCTGGCACTCAATCCGCTGACTCGCGAGCTTCGCCGCCAATATCTCGCTGTCCGAAATTGAACGCGTCCCAACAAGCACGGCCCGTCCCAGCTGCTGCACGAATACAATATCCTGGGTGATAGCGTGACACTTTGCCGCATTCGTCGCGAAGAATCGGATCGGCAGGACAATCCGCTGCGAAGCCACTCGCAGCGGAATCTCCTCGACCGTCAGCTTGTACACGTCATCCAGTTCCCGTTCGCAACCGATCGCCGTCCCCGTCATGCCCGACAGGTTTTCGTACAGGCGAAAGAATCTTTGACGAGTAATCTGAGCGACCGCGTGCTTTTCAGCGGTAATCGGCAGTTTCTGAGACGCCTCAATTGCCTGATGAAGTCCGTCCTGCCACGAGCGATCTTCGAAAATGCGGCCAGTGGTTTCATCGACGATTCTCACTTCATCATCCTGAATCACATAATGAACGCCGCGGCGAAACAGGCAGCGGGCTCGCAGCGCCTGCTGAACGTATTCCGTCCACGGTCGCGCAAGTTGCAGCACGGGAATCTCCACGTCGCCTGCATGACATCGTTCCACGCCCGCTTCAGTGAGCGCAACACGACCGGCGGAAGGTTCGACCACATAGTCAGTTGTCGGCTGCAGCAGTTCGGCGAGAGCCTTTGCCGTCAAATGGGCATCGGCGTCCGGAGCGCGTTCGCTGGACCCGAAACTCAGGACCAGTGGCGAGCCTGCGTCGTCGATCAGCACACTGTCGGCCTCATCGACAATGGCATAAGCCAGTCCTCGCTGCATGGTGACGCGGCGTGAGGACGCGTCTGGCTTCAGTTTGTTCAGCAGCCGTTCGCCCAGCCGCTGCCCGGATTGCTGGCGCAGCGTGAGTTGATCTCGAAGGTAGTCAAAACCAAACTCGTGCCCTGTGCCATAGGTGATGTCGCAATCATAGGCAGGCGTCTTTTTCGCTGCGTCAACTCGCTCCGGCAGCAGCGCGACGGAAATTCCCAGCGGTGCGGCAACTTGTGCGGCCTGTTGCTGGTCGCGTTCCGCGAGGTAGGTGTTTGGCGTGATCACATGTACGCCGCGTCCCGTCAGAGACAGGTGCAGAGCCGCCGCCAGAGCGACAAACGTCTTGCCTTCGCCCGTCTGCATCTGAACAATGCAGCGTCGCGACATCGAAATCGCGGCCAGCAGTTGAACGTCGTAAAGCGTGACGCCGATCGTTCGCCGCATTGCTTCCATCGCCAGCGCCAATCCGGCAATGAGCAGATGTGGTTCAGTCGGTGCCTGTCCGCGCGCCATTTCGCGTCGGACAAGATTGACTTCGTGGCGAAGTTGCCCCTCGGACGCGGACTCCAGCGAATCAACCAGCGCCTTCACATGTGACACCAGTTGCGCCGAAGTCGCATTCGAAAGTTTTTTCGACGCAGCCGGACCACGCGTCGTCTCCGGTTGAACGGTCTCAAATGTTACTGTTGCGTTTGTCAACGAATAGCCCTCTCATCTGTCCTGACGAGAACCGTCCTGCTATCGGGTTCCGAAGGAATGACCTCCGACGAATGACGGTCGCGGCGACGGTGACGAATCATCGACACCGGCACTTGACGATTCGTCGAGTGTGTTCCGTTTTGCGGGGCTCACCCCGATCGGCTGAGACCACGTTGACGGGTGATAGCCAAAGGGCTGGGGAAACGCAGACGGCGACGAAGTGGCAGCACTTTCTTCGATCCCAGACTCGGACTTTCCAAAGCTGACGGTTCTCGTGGCGCGGGATGTGTTTTCATCGGCCGTCTGCTCCGCGCGGGCATGCATCCATTCTGATTCGTCCGGGTCCAGTTCCGGAGTGGCGTGGCGGGATCGCATGAGCGTACCCGTTGCCCGTCTCAGTTGTATGATTGACAACGCGTAATTGCTTTGGGTTTGCGCGAACGCGGACTCTTCATCGGCCAGTCGCTCGAAGCCGTTTAGCAGATCCTCCAGCAACAGCATTGAGGAATCTTCAATCGCCGGCAGGACGTCAAAACGATCCTGCAGATAAGCGACTTCGTTTTGGGCGGCAACCATGGCCTGATACCGGCCGAGCATTTCGCGGTAGGCGGTATCAACTTCGCGATTTGCGATTTCGACTTCCGTCAGCGACGTTTCAACCGCCACCCGAAACACGCTGATCGCGCGCTTAAGTTCCCACTGTCGCTGTTCCATTTTGGCTTTCGCCGCGCGACGACCCAGCGGAACTTCGAATTCCAGGCCCATGGTGTACCCTGGCCTCCCGTCCGTAAACTGATTGACCACAGAGTCGCCAATTTGACTCTGATTCTGCAGACCGGCGACGTACGAAGTCACGAGAAAGTCCAGCCGCGGCAACAACTCGCTTTTGCTGATTCCGATCTGCACGCTCGACGTCCGCATTTCTCGAATAGCCCTTGAAATGTCGGGGCGATTGACCAGCGCCAGTTCCAGAGTTTCCTTCAGGCCAGCCGGCGACGGGACGGTGGCAGGAGATTCAGACGGGATAAATTCCAGCGGCCCGCTGTTCAGCATCGCAGGATCGTTGACCAGCAACCGCAGCCGTGACTCGGCGTTTCGGACATCCGTGACAGCTCGCTGCATGCGAGATTCCGCCCTTGCGACGGCGGCGCGAGCCCGGAGAATCTGACGCGGGATCGTATCCACCTCATTCCGCGCTTCCAGAGTCTGCAAAACCATTCGGGCCGAAGCAAGCAGCTTCTGGCGCTGGAAAAATTCGGCTCGCGCCCGATACAAAGTCCAATAAACATCCGCCACGTTGTACAGATGCGTCTGCAGTTCCTGCAGCGATTCGTCACTTGTGATATTGGCGTTGATATTGGCCAGCACGATCTGACTTTGATTGTACACCGTTCCGGACTGACTCATCAGAGGCTGACGGAAACTCAGTTCCAGCCGTGAAGTCACCTGAGGATTCGGAACCAAAAACCGCGAATTGTTGTACTGATGTCCCAGGGATTGCGCGATCCGAACTTCGCCGCCGGTTTCCGTGCGACGCTTGAAGCCACCTTCAGAATATGCCTTATGGTCCACGAATCGATTGGCATTATTACCGGTGGTCAATGTGTTTCCCACGGGATCGTTGAGATCGCTGTATTTGGCATCGAGAAACGCACGCCAGTCGAATGCCGCCTGTTCCTGATGAGCGATTGTGTACTTCACCTCCGGGTCCGCCTGAAGCACCTGGACCTGAGGAGCGTGTTCCAGCGCCAGTTGCACCAACGTCGAAACTTCGACCGGCAGCGTGTTCGACGCAAGGCCCGCGCTCTGACGAATCAAGGGGTCCCACCAGGCAACAAAGTCCGTCGGCAAAACAACTGAGGGCGCGGGTGTCGGCGAGTTTTCAACGCCAGTTGGCATTTGATGCGTGCGACCGTAGTAGGGTGCCATCCAGGGCGGCGCGTCGCTTTCAACTGTCGCTCTGAATCCTGACGTTCCTGGTGCGTACCCGGAAATCTCTGGCGCAATATTAGTCTGCGGGGGGACATTCGGCCTGCCAGGCAGCGGCGCGGCGACATCGGAGCGAGCCACTGGCCCACCGGCTTCATCCGAGCCAAAATTTGCTCCCGCGTTCAGCGGTTGCACATAAGGCTGCTGCTCAAACGGTGGCTGCATTAAGTGCGGCTCCACCAAAGGCGGCTGGAAAAACGGTTCTGTCGTTGCCTGATTTTGTAAGCCATGCGGTACGGGAGGTACCGGGCCTGGTCCCCGAAAATTCAGGGGCGCTGGATTTGACGATTCACCACCGCCTGGAATTTGCAGCGATCCTTCCTCGGGATACTGTGCCTGAATCGGCAGACTTCGGTTGCTGGATGCGTAGGCGAAGTTTGGTTCGGGCTGCTGACCTGCCAGTCCGAACGCTGACTTCGGGGCCTGAGCAGGGGAAAAATTTGGCCGTTGCAATGAAGCGCGGTTTCGGCCTGACACTCCGGCTCCTGATCCGCGCGGTGCCGGCTCCGCTGCGGAACTGCGAGGAGCCCCCCAGGATTGCACGGCACCCAACGTCATATCCGCATTGCGTGGAACGATAATCAGAGCTGCATCGTCCGTGGATTCGGGCGACAATTGCTGAGCATGAACCATCGTATTCTGGTAAGTATTCAGGACGGCATACGAGACAACCGGGACAATTACGACCACTAAACAGAGAAGTTTGCGATTCCGCATGAAACCACGTAACCTCCCCGTGACGTCGCTGTTGAGAGCGGCGAGTGATCGCTGTTTGTTTTTTTTGTGCCAGCCGGATGTCATGATTTAACGCAAGCTTCAAAATGCACGCGATACCGACAGCCCCTCGCCAGGAGGGAGCGCATCACCCGATGCGTGCTTTTCGTAGAATCGTCACGTCCGTCAAAATCGATCCACGTAAACTGACCTCCGCCCACTCGTTTTTTCCGGACGACTGAGAAGAATCGCTGCAGCTTGCCCGGTTTAACGGCAAGGTGGTTGCATGCGTGGATGAAAACCCCCGGTCGGACAGGAATGTCCAACCTACTTTTCGTCGGCTTGCTGGCGTGCGCGTTCCGACTCCAGTGAAGTTCGCAGGGTTCGCACGCGTTCCAGATCGACGCCATCCACCTGATTATCGATGAACCAATTGGCGTCTTCGAGGGCCATGGTCAGGCTGCCGTTCCGAGCTCTCATTTCCAGTCGTTTTGCGTGGTACTCGGGACTGGCAGGGGACAACATGACAAGAGTTTCCAGATATCGCAGCACGGCAGCTTCGTCTTTTTCCCGCTCGGCCAATCCCAGTAGATTGCCAATCATCCGTTCACAAATTTGGACTGGAGTCTGCGGTACCCGGAAGCGGGGAGGGTTGGAGAATGGTGCCTGGGCCAGCAGATCTGCCACGTCCTCTTCTGTCAGCCGCTTCCCGCGTTCAAAAGGATCGACAATCTGAACTGCGGCAGAATCTGCAGGAGTATATTGAACGACGAAATGTCCCGGCAGCCCAAGTCCTTCAAGCTTAAGGTCCAGTTGGTGGCCGATCTCCATATACAATATGGACAGCGTGATCGGCAGACCTTCGCGGTCCTCAATCACTTCATTCAAATAGATGTTCGCGCGGGTGTAGTATTCAAACCGACTTCCGTGAAAACCCAATTGCTCGAACAGGTATCGGTCCAGCGCTGACAGGCGAGTCGCTTCGTCCGCATCCGCAGACAATTCACCGCGAATCTCATCTGCCATCAGTCGCACGCGTTCGTTGTACGCTTCGACGTCCACATCGGCATTGTCCATTCTCGCGATCAACAGCGCCGCCCGCAGCAGTGCGTTGTCTGCGGCGGTGCCGGGGTCTTGTCCGCTGCCCGTTTCGACTCGCGCATCATCTGTCGATTCTGCGCTGCCGACAGCGTCCGAGAGTTTTGCCAGGCCAAGCACGTCAGCCAATTGCTTTCGAATTGTGGATTCATGAACTTCTTTCGCCAGCTGCCGCAGTCGCTGCGCATGCTTTTCCAGTCGACTGGCTTCTGCGGACAAGGCTGTCTCTGCCTGCTCGCCAAACGGAAGCAATTGCCGCACGGCGTCCGAGCCTGCTGAATGACTCGGCACGATGCGGTCAATCGCGTCGTTCACGGCGCGCTGAGCATCCTGATCGAGCGGCGTCGGAAGGAGGTTGGCCCCCGTTTGAAATCTGCGAAACTGAGCGGGTGTGCCTCGAAATGCCGCAAGTCCGACCTCCCCGTGTGGAATCACATCGTCATGCGACTCCACGACTTTCTGTCCGTTCAAAAAACACTCGAAGTGATCGGCGTGAATTCGCACGATCAGCGTATTCCACTCCAGCGGTTGATATGCCGGATGCGGCTCATTGTGCAGAATTGTCCATGAACCCACATCCGGGCCATCAAATCGGGTTAGCCGCATGTTGCCGGCACTGGGATAAAAGCCATAGTGCCGATCCGCGCCGTCGGAGTGGAAGATCAGCCCGGCAGCTCCCTGTTCGTCACCTAACTTGACGTCAACTCGTAAATCAAATGGATACTCGGGGACCGGCGTTTGGCGGACGCAGAGCGTGCGGCCTCCAAACGACTGGCCAGTGCCATTGACCAGGATTTTGGCCGAATGCTGTTTCCATTCTGCTCCGAACACGGGCGTCCACACTTTTGGATCCAGCGCGCCAATTGTCTTCCAGCGGGCCATCGGCACCGGATTTGGCTCATCAATGAGCTGTCGAATAAGCATCGAGGAAAGGGCATAGCCAATTTTGTCCTCGGCCGTGGATTTCATCGTTACGAGCCCCACGACATTGCCATCGTTGGTGAGGACCGGACCGCCGCTGTTGCCGGGTTCGATGGGCATCGCAAGCTCCAGCATTTCGATGCCTTCGATCGTATGCGGCCCCGAATAGACACCGCTGGCCATCTGATTGTGTTTTCCCCTCGGATGCCCCATCGCAATCAGACTCTGCTGTTCCTTCAGCGGATGCACTGACAGCGGCAGGGGTTGCAGCGATGTGTCGTCGATCTTCACGATGACGAGATCCAGCTGACTGGATGACGCAAACACTTCAATGACGGGAGCGACCTTGCCGTTGGGAAGTTCGACAACAAAATCCCGACCGTCTCCAATGACGTGCCGCGCGGTGGCGATGAGTCCCGGCTGATCAACGGCGAACCCGGCTCCGAATCCCGATTCATCTCCCCCGCGATCCGTCGCACGGACGACCACCAGCGATTTGAGCACGCGTTCGGCCAGCGTTTGCTGAATCTGTCCCGTGTTTTCCGTTGCGACCGGTGAAGTTGTCGCCGCGACTGGGGCGTCGGATTCATCCGCACGCAGCGGCGCAAGCAGCATGAAAAGCAGGACGAGACCAGGACCGCTGACTAACACAGTGCGTGTTGATGTACTCACGAGTATCCTCCAGTGTTCGTTACAGCGAACTAAGAATCATGACGGCAGCCAGCTTAGTCTGATTCTGAATCGCGAACAAACCTAAAGGCACAGTAATCGTGCTTTGCCGCTCGATCCCAATTCACGCTTCGATCAGGCCTTCTCTGATCGCCCAGCGGCAAAGGTCAACGCGATCGGTGGCACCGATGGCTCGCATGATCCGATACTTGTGGCTTTCCACCGCTTTTTGGGAAATCGAAAGCGCGTCGGCGACTTCCGAGACTCGACGGCCCTCAGCGATGTTCAGCAGCACGTCCCATTGCCGGTCGGTCAGTTTCTGCATCTGAGCGCTGGCGAGGCAGTGAAAACGTCCGTCCCGAAGCAGTTGCAGCCGTGGAATCAGGTGCTCGGAAAGAACGGGCGTACCGGCAACGACCTGACTGAGCTGCTCGCTGATTTTTTTGACGGAATCCGCTCGTGACAACATCCCGGTTACTCGGTTGTTGGCGATGAGGTCCAGTTGGCGGTCGGTCAGCGAATCCGCAAAGACGGCGACTTTGGTTTCGCCCAGCCGCACGGCAAGGTCGGAGAAGATTTCCCGCAACCCGGCCAGCACCAGTCGCTCGCCAATCAGCACCACCTGCGGTCGCTGACTGCGGATCGCCTGGATCAGTTCGGCAGAATTCGAAACCGCGGTCACGTTTCTAAATCCACCATAGGCTTTCAGGCACCAGGCAATCGATTCGGCGTTGACGCGATTATTATCGGCGATCACGGCGTCAGTCGTTTGACTGTGAGAGAGTTCTGCTTCGCCTGCGCGGCGATCGATGGCAGATTGCATGATGGGCTGATTCCTTCCAGTCGGCAATACATGGACTCTGGTAAACACATGTCGCTGAGGCTCTTTCTGCATCCGTGAAGAGCATCGTTCATGTGAGGGGGTTTCTATCGGCGATTTGCGTGAATCAGACAGAGGACTTTCCCACGTAGGATCAACCCCTATAAGATGCGAGGGTTTCCCTGCAACCCGCGAGTTTACTCCAAGGTTGTGAGAGAATTGCTGCAGCCTCTCTGCGAAGTGCATGAAACCGCCAACGAGGACTACTCTTACTCGTAGGTAGAATCCAGTTCGTTTCCCGCCTCCTCGTCAACTTCCAGCGTCAGCAGATTCTCGGATTCGAATTCCTCCGGCTCCGAATCAAATACGTCGCCGTCTTCTGTCGCAGCAAACATCTCATCGTCGGAGAGTTCCGTCAGGTCCGGTGGTTCGACATCCACCCGTCCATGCATGCCCGCACCGGAATCCGGATCCGTTTCATTTCGCCCGCGCAGAATCAGGCGAATGGGAACTTCCTGAAACGGCGTGACCTCGCGCAGGAACCCCAGCAGGTACCGCTTCCAGGATTCGTCGAGCAGCGACGGATCATTGCACTTCAATACAATCGTCGGCGGCGCGCCAGCGACCTGAGACGCGTAAAAAATCTTCGGTCGGCGGTTGGATCGAACGTGCGGCGGGTTCCTGTCGATGGCCATTCGGACAGCTTTGTTGAGTCGGCCAGTGCTCATCCGGACGTTAGCCTGCTTGTGCACTGCCCGAGCCAAATTCAGCAGCTTGCGGACGTTTTTTCCGTCTTTGGCGGTGATGATCGCGATTGGAACGTGTCGCATCGAACTGAACGCGGTCGTTAGGTAATTCGACCACTTTTCCGTGGTCATTTCCTGGTCCAGCGCGCGGTCCCATTTGTTGATCACGAAAACACAGGGCTTGTAATGCGTGCTGATTTCTTCCACCAGCTGCTTATCGACTTTTGAAATCGTCTCCGTCGCATCGAAGAACATCAGGACCAGATCCGCCCGGCGAATACTCCGCTGAGCCCGCACCAGGCCGTAGAATTCAATGTCGTTTGCCAGACTCTTTTTCTTCCGCACACCCGGCGTGTCGATGGCGACAAACGCCTTGCCATCCACTTCAAACCGAATGTCGATACTGTCCCGCGTCGTCCCCGCGATTTCGCTGACGATCACACGGTCGCTTTGAGCCAGCTGATTGATGAACGTACTCTTGCCGACGTTTCGGCGACCCACGACGGCGATCCGCATGTCGGCGGGCTTCAACATCTGGTCGCCTTCCGCAGTTTCTGTTTCATGGGCCGTCGGGAGCATTTCCACGATCTTATCAATCAGATCGAAGCGATTGCGATTGGCCTTGACGCTGGTCGTGATCAGCGGCACGTCACAGAGTTGCAGAAACGATGACGCCTCGAGATCCAGATTCGTGGAGTCACACTTGTTAATCACCAACAGCGTCGGTTTGTTCACGCGACGCAGACGATCGGCAACCTGTTCATCAAGCGGTGTCAGTCCAGCTTTCGCATCGACGACAAACATCATCAGGTCACATTCGTCCAGTCCATGCTGGATCTGACGTTCGATGTCTGCGGAAAGATCGTCGCTGTCAACGATTCCAATACCGCCCGTATCGACCAGTTCGAAGTATCGGTCCTGCTGGTGCATGATCCAGGTGACGCGATCGCGGGTGACACCGGCGGTCGGGTCGACGACGGAAATCAATCGCTCGGCCAGCCAGTTCAGCAGCGAGCTTTTTCCGACGTTCGGGCGACCAACAATCGCCACTTTCGGAATTCCCATAATGCTGCACTCTCAATTCTGACCGGTTCTGCTGACTGCGACGGGGCGAAGCGTAAACAAAAACCTCCCTGCATTCCCACCGCGACTCAAGAGTACCCATCCGCCGCCGCATCTTCATTCCCCAACGCCCAATCCTCGCGATTTTCCGAAGAACGCGGCAGTTTTCGGGGGGCAACGACTCGTACGTTGGACATTCCTGTCCGACATTCGCTGACCTTCCCAGGTTGATCATTCCTGTCCGATGCCCCTGGCATCTTGACGGACAAGAATGTCCATCCTGCGAGTTTTCCCTGGCACTCAACTCAAAAAAGACCCTCTATCACCTGTCCCGTGCTCGCAGGCAGAGTGAATCCATCGGGGCTCAGACGAGTCGCGGGGTCGATGCCCAGAGCGTGTAGAATTGTCGCGCTGAAGTCTTCCGGGCGGACGGGGTGATCTTTGACATAGGCGGCCGTGTCGTCGGACGATCCGTAGACCGTTCCGCCTTTGACGCCGGCTCCGGCGAGCATCGCGGAGTAGCAGTTCGGCCAGTGATCGCGGCCGATGGCGGAGCTTCCTTTGCTGATTTTCGGCGTGCGTCCAAATTCACCAACGAGCACCACCAGCGTGGAATCCAGCAGACCGCGCTCTTCCAGATCTTCCAGCAGCGTCGCGACCGAGGCGTCCGCGCGGGGCAGACACCAGCCGAGTCCGTTCCAGCCGTTATCGAAGATGCCGATGCCCGCGTTGCCGTGCATGTCCCATGTTTCGACGCTGGCAAACTTGTCATTCGGAGCCAGCCCCATCCAGGCCACGACGTTGACCAGTCGCACGCCGGCTTCAATCAGTCGCCGAGCCATCAGCAGGTTCTGGCCAAACGGATGTCGCCCGTAGCGGTCTCGCATGGATGCGGATTCGTGTTCCACATTAAACGCCTGACGGGACTCGGATCCATGCAGCAGGGCGAACGCTTTCTCCTGCAGTTGCTGCATCGTGACTTCTGGCTTCGATACGGCATGATTGCCCCGGACCACTGGATCGATCTGCTGCAGCAGTTTCCGCCGCGCGTCCAGTCGCGTGAAAGACACATCATTGGCGGACTCAAACGCCTTCACCACAAACCCAGGAGTTGCCGGGTTGTCATCGTGCCGTTCGCCCAGCACCAGCGGAGCGTGGCCCATGCCGAGGTATCCGCCGGTCAAATAGGCCGACTCCGCCGGAGCCGCTCCGCCGCCGAATTTCTGCAGCCACACGTGCGACGGCATGTTGACTTCCGTCGGTCGCAGCCTGGTCACGATCGCACCCAGTGACGGAGAATCCTTGCGAGGATCACTGCGACCCGCCAGCAGCATTTCATTGGCGATATTGTGAACCGGCACGCCGTGACTCATCGAACGAATCACGCAGTACTTCTCGGACAACTCCGCCAACTGCGGCATGAGTTCGCCGACCTGAAAGCCGGGCGTGCGAGTCGCGATGGGTTTGTATGGCCCGCGAATTCCATCCGGAGCCTGCGGTTTCGGGTCCCAGGAATCCAGCTGACTCAGCCCGCCATACTGATAAATAAAAATGCAGGACTTCGCCCGTTCGGCGTTCCGCGCGACCCGCCCGGTCTGATCCGCCGCCAGCAACTCCGGCAAACTCAGCAACCCCGCTCCCTGCAACCCCGCTACGCTGATGGAGCCAGCCTGCAGAATGTGGCGTCGAGAGATGTGTGACATCGAAGACAACCGGAGGCTCGCGAGAAAAGGAAAGGGCGGTTGAGCAGACTGTTATCGTTTCTTCCCTTTGCGGGTATCTTTTTCACGTTGTTGCTCCGCCTGATCGCGTGCGTTTTGAGCGGCATCAAGCAGCTTTTGAAGGAAGCCAGGGGCTTTGGCACTTTCTTTTTTTGCCGGTGTTGCGGCTGGCTTAGATTTTGGTCCTGGCTTTGAGCTAATGTCAGGTTCCACAACTTCAACCGCAGCGCCAGATGGCGGACTCAGCTTGCCGGTCCCGAGTAATTTTCGCTCTGCGATACTCCACACACTGGAGGCGATGAAATAGATGCATAGACCCGATGCCTGGTGCCAGAACAAGGCACCCATAAAGAGTGTCATCATATTCATCATTTTGTACTGCGCGGCCTGCTGATCATCGGTTGCCGGCGGCATAAACATTTTCTGCTGCGTCAGAAACAGTCCAACGGTAAACAAAGGCAGGATGCTAAAGTCAGATCCAAGATACGGCAGCGGGAACGGCAGTCGAAACAAAGCATCCGGTGCCGCCAGATTGTTGATCCAGAGCAGTGTCTGCCCGCGAAGATCCACTGCGGAATTCAAAGCGGTATACAGGCCGATAAAAATAGGCATTTGCAGAAACAACGGCAGGCAGCCACCGATCGGATTGATCTTGTGTTTACGCCAGAGTTCCATTTGAGCTTTTGCAAATTTCTCCCGGTCGTCGGCGTATTTTTCTTTCAGCTCCGCGAGTTTCGGCTGCAATTCCTTCATCCTCGCCGCGCTGATGGCCTGTTTGCGGGAAATCGGAAACATCAGACCGCGAACCAGTACCGTGAGTGAAATAATCGCCAGGAAGTACGGCATCCCCGCCATGTAGAAGGTATCCAGCAGGTAATGCATGACGCGCGCGACTGGGCCAAACCAGCCGTAATTCAACACCTGACCTGCTGACATCGGTGGCGGGTCCAGCAATTCACTTCGCTTCGGACCGACGAAGAATGCGTACTTGTGCGTCACGCGGTCCCCGTCCCCTTTTGGTTTGAGCACGATCGGATTGGACGCCATGCGAATACTGATATCCGACTTCCGGGCATCCTCCCTGTTCTCTCTGATCAGGACTGGAAACGTGCGCTCAATCCACTTTGTTGCGGAATCTGTCTGGACATCTTCCGGACGGTCATCGACCGGAGCGATCAAAGCCGCGAAGAACTGAACGTCCACTCCCACATACCGAAAGACGGACGTCCATTCGCGATCTTCCCGCAAGCTGTCCAGCACCTGTTTCGGCGACAGATTACCTTCGGCCTCGTCGTTGATTTGATCCACATACTTCTTGACGGCGCTTGCAGCCGTTGTGACGCCCTTTGTGCCGTCCATGAATTCGATGTCGATATCGCGATACTTCGACGTATGCTCTTCGTTTTCGAGCAGCACACCGACAGGCCCCTGCATTTCGTATTCAACCGTCTGCGACTTGTCAGACTGGTTAATCATCTCGATCGCGACCTGCAACGTGTAAAACGAAGCATCTTCGCGCCAGGCTGTTGCCAGTTCCTTGCCAGTGAGTTTGAGCTTTGGCAATGTGTATGTCTTGCGGATCAACAGCGATTTATCGGGCGACTCGTATTCAAATGTCGCCGAGCCGCCTTCTTCGTTTTTACTTGTGTCTGAAAGTTTCCAATCGGCGGTTTCCAGCGTCTGGCCGACTTTCTCCAACTGCTTGTCAATCACACCAAAAGCCGTTGAAAGCGTTCGATGGGGATTCAGTTCACCGGGTGCCTGATCAACACTTACGATGCGAGCCTGGACCGCTCCGTTTTTCAGATCACGAAACTGCGGTGAAGTCAGCCAGACACTTTCAATGGAGGCTCCGGCCGAAGTCAATTCGACTTCCAAAGCATAGCCACTGGCAGGATCCACTGATCCAAGGGTAAATTTCTGACTTGGATAGTTGGGAATCGTCAGAACTGCGGCGGCAACGGCAGGTGCCGGGGCATTCGGATCGGCGGGATCCGTAGCCTCCGCTGCGAGAGCCTGTGGCGGATCGGCGACTGCCGGGTCCACGACCTTGGCCTCAGCAGGCTTCGCCTTTTTTTTCGCGGGCGGAAAGAACTTGGGGCCGATGACCGTGTTCCAAAGTATCAGGAACAGCAGCGAGGTCATCAGGAACGTGAAGAGCCGACGATTTTCCATAGAATTCAGCCACGAAGGGACCGTGGTGCTTGTCAAAAAAGCCAGCCCATTCGCCGCATAGAGTGATCAGACGCCGCGCGATCGGGTCAAAAACATAAGCCCGGAAGGATACCCGAACAGAACGCGAACGTGTATTGCCGGATCTTTAGAACCTTGGTTTCCGTCGAGTTTTCCCCAATCCGGAAGTCTGTCACCAGCAAAAATCGAAGTAGGACAGGCTTCTAGCCTGTCATTAGGCGAGCTGCAGCTGGTGTTGTACCCGGAAAGAAGCCCGGCTTCTGGTGGTAAATCGTTTTCAGGCCGGAAGACGGTCCTGTTAATCAAATCGATGCCCCAAAGCCCCCTGCCACTCCGAAAGTTTGGCTTTCAAGCCATTTCAACCCGTCCCAAGTCCGCGATCAAACGCTTCCAGCT
>JBBQSE010000171.1:0-15037 GCA_038214195.1 Planctomycetales bacterium | reverse complement strand
GGCCGCGACAGAATTCGATCGCGGTAGGCATCCGGAATTCGCCTGGCCAGCAGCAGCAGTTCATCCGGATCCGTCTGCAGCGCGCTGGCAATTCGCTGTAATGTTTCTTCGCGTGGAGTTTGTTCGTCATCCAGACGATCGTTCTCAACACGGCTCAAGTAAGTGAAATTGATGCCGACGCGATCGGCCAGTTCGCGTTGCGTCAAATTGCGGCTTTTGCGGATTTCTCTAATCCGCTGTCCGATTGTGCTCATGCAATCGCTCCTTCGAAAACAGGCGACTTCGGTCGCGCCAACGCCAGAACCACTGCCGATTCCACATGGCACGGACGATAGGAGAGTTGCTATTCACTGTCAACCTCAACATTCGCGGGAATTTGTGATTCCCAGCGGACTTGTCTTTCCATGTTTTCTCACCAGTTTCGATCGTTCAACGGAGTGACTTTTACCGCGCATTGATTGGATCCACATCAATTGCCAGCTCGACGCCTTCCGGCAGTGAGAGTGTACTTTCGATGGAATGCCAAAGCTCGCGAATCAGTTCCGGTGACTTTGCTGAAATCTGCAGGTGAAACCGCCAGAGCGTTCGTAGTCGCAGGACCGGTGCGGGGGCGGCTCCGAGAATGCGGACGTCCTTTGTCGTTCCCTTTCGGGCGGCTCGAAGTTTCTCGGCGACGGCCTGTGCTGTCTGCCGAACTCGCGTTTCATCGGGGCCGCGAAAGATAACCCGCGCGACATGCGAGAACGGCGGAGCGTGGCCATCATGCCGCTCGGCCAATTCGTGCTGAGCAAATCCAATGAAGTCATGCTTTGACGCAAACTTGACAGCGGGATCGTCAGGACATGTCGTCTGAACTAGAACGCGGCCACCGCGTTCCCCTCGGCCTGTGCGGCCAGCAACCTGAGCAATCAGCTGAAACGTACGTTCCGCTGCCCGCATGTCCGGCTGACGCAGCATCGTGTCGGCATCGACGACACCTACCAGTGTGACGTTGGGGAAGTCCAGTCCTTTGGCGATCATCTGCGTCCCCAGCAGGATTTCGACTTCGCCATGCCGGAACTTGTCCAGAGCTTCGTCGTGGCTGCCGCGTTTCTTCATGGAATCGCTGTCCATTCGCAGGACGCGGGCATTGGGGAATGTGTTCTGGACCTCTTCATCCAGCTTCTGAGTTCCGGTGCCCAGAAAGCGAACAGCCGGACTTTCGCAGGTCGGGCACACTTTCGGCGGCGGAGTTTCGTAGTCGCAGCTGTGGCACACGGCCGCTTGACGATCGCGATGCCAGGTGAGTGTAATGTCACAATTGGGGCATTTGATTCCTGCGCCGCACGTACGACACCAGACGGACGGCGAGTAGCCCCGCAGGTTCAGGAACAAGATCACCTGCCCCTTTTCGTTGAGCGCTCGCGTGATTGCCTGAAACATTGCCCGACCGATCGAAGAGCCGCGTGAAATCCGAGGATCGTTTCGTGTGTCCACGATCACGACCGGTGGCAATGGTCGTTCAGCAACGCGATTGGGCATAGAGACCAGAGTATCGAGCTTCCGCGTCGCTCGGAGCCAGGACTCAAGAGTCGGCGTTGCTGAACCAAGAATCAGCGGCACTTTTTCATCCAGGCACCGTTTCCTCGCGACTTCACGAGCGTGATATCGGGGCGTGCTGTCCTGCTTGAATGACGGTTCATGTTCTTCGTCAATCACGATCAGGCCCAGATTCGGCGTCGGAGCAAATACGGCGCTGCGGGCTCCGACGACCACTTCAACGCCGCCGCTGGCAATCTGCTGCCATTGCCAGTGACGTTCCGCGTCCGTCATATGACTGTGCAGGACAGCGACTGAATTGAATCGGCTGCGAAACCGGCGAATGGTTTGTGGTGTCAGGCTGATCTCAGGCACCAGTACAATCGCCTGGCGGCCGTAACTGACGACTTCACGAATCGCGCGAATGTAAACTTCCGTTTTGCCACTGCCCGTGGCACCATGTAACAGAAGTGTTTCGTACTTGCTGGCTCGGATCGGTTTCAGAATTGTGTCGAGTGCCAGTTGTTGCAGTTCGTTAAGGATCAGGTCTGTCTGTTGCTCAAGTGTCGCCAACTCATCGCCGGTCACGTCCGAGCGAATTCGCAGTGCGGTGATCAGACCTTTCTTTCGCAGACTGGTAAGCGGTCCGGGCCCGCAGCCTGCCCGCTCGCACAAGTCCGTCGCGGCGACTGGATCTTTCGACTTTAGCAAGACTTCGATCACTGTTTTTTGCTGTTTGCTGAGTCGGGTCGTTGTTCGCTTTTCTTCAGTACCGGGTGTAAGCAAGAAGCTCTGCACTTCCCGAGTTCCGCTTTTTCGACGCACCCCTGCCGGAATCACGCTGTCCAGCACCTGCCCCCAGCCGCATAGATAACGCTCGGCGATCCAGCGCGTGAGTTCGAGCATGCGTTCGTCGAGCAGCGGTTCGCTGTCCAGCAACTCGGAGATCGGCTTCAACATTCGTTGCGATTGCTCGGCCGCTCGTACCGCCACGCAGTAGCCAACAACACTTCGATTGCCGCGCCCGAGCGGGGCTTTGACTCGCTGCCCGGCTTTGATGCGGTCGCGAATCGCATCCGGAATCGCGTAGGTGTACGGCCGTTCGAGTGGAAGATTGAAGACCACATCCGCGACCAGGATGTCGTCTTTGGCGGCATTTTGCCATTCCGGCGTTTCGGCGAATTCAAAACGCCCTTGCTGCGAATTCACGTTGATGGCTCACAATCTCGTCTCAGGCTGCTTTGCTGTTCGAATGGTCAGGCGCTGTTTGCGGTCGATACGTTGAATCACGGGAGCGATCTATTTCCGCGATGGCCGCAGTCTCACCAGTGGCGATTCGAAGTGCAACGCCTTCCAGACGATCCATTTCGATCGTCAGAAAATCGGCCCATGCCGCCATCTCTTCACGAGGTAAATCAGCAGGCAACACGATCGGAGTTCCGTTCATCAGAATGACTCTTGAGAAGGGTTTTGGAATGGCCATATCCGACCAATCCCCCGGAATCTTCCAGTATCGACTGCAGATAAGGGCGGTTGGAACAATCGGTCGTCCGGAACGTGATGAAATGTAGACGATGCCCTCCTTCATCTTTCGGCGAGGCCCGCGTGGCCCGTCGGGAGTCATCGCCAGATGCAGATCCGGCAGACTGAGAATTTCGCTCACTGCTTCCGCTCCGCCACGGCTCGTGCTGCCACGCACCGGCTGAATTCCGGCGATCTGCACCGAATCAGCAAGGTAACCGCCGTCGCGATGTCGACTGATCAGTCCTGCCAGGTTCCATGTTTTAAGGGAAAACACCGCCAGTACGATCTGATCATGCCACATACTGAACGTGTAACGCTGCGAGCCTTTGGGACACGCGTAAGGTGTACCATCCTCAACCACTTTAAAATGGCGGACGCGGACGGTGAGAAACAGCACCCGCAGGCAGAATGTCGCAACGTATGAGACGACCAGATTGAGCAACCGTGAGCGTATTTTCATTGGCTTCCATGCTCTACTGAAAAAACAGACCACCGACAACTGGCGACCATCAGATTAAGTTGACAGCAGCCATCAACTTTGACTGTTGAGTTTACTCAATAGAACAATCCTTGTTGAGAGCAGAACCCGGGTCAAGCATTTTCAAACACTGGATTCCATCAAAACCGCAGTGAAATGCAACGCTTCCCTGAGCTAGTGGTACTAGTCCAGCTCTATTTTCAGAATCCAGAAAAAATTTCCTAAACGATCTTGGCAGACATGGTTTTTAGGCTATCATCGGGGATTACTGAATTTATGGACACTGTTATTTACACGGGTTTGGACAGTTCTGGCTGGTCGCAGTCGATGGTATGGCACGCTCTTTGCTTTTCAGCTTGCTCATTCATTGGGTGTACTGGTTGCTTTTTGAACTCCTTGATGAACAGCTATCGCCAGTCACTGCATTGTTTCGCTTCAAGGCAGTTCGCGCTGCCTGAAGCGTTTTATATCCTGGTCCGGGGATCTGGACCATGCTCGCGTGGTCATTACGGAGATGATCAATCTGTTCTCCAGTTCTTTTTGCGAGCATTTCATTACAAACGGCTTCAACTGCGAAAGTGGTTGAAGCCGTTTGGCGTTTGAGGAATTCATGTTAGCTACGTCGTTAATTGACAATTCTCCAGCGCAATTTTCGCCTGGACCGGAGGATTTGTAGGGATCGTTCGTTGAAATCTGATCGAACCCGGAACGAATTCACTTGCTGGTTTGGAAGTCGCGTTTAAGTCTCGGTAAGCTGTCGATAGCAGAAACTGCCGCAACTAGTATCCGTTCGGCAAATTTTTACTGCGTGCAATCATCCCAAAAATCGGGGACATTCTTGATGACATCCCAATCACGTCGCAGATTTCTGAAACAGACCAGCCTCGCTGGCCTGGCAGCCGCTTCGGCACCCTACTGGTTTGCGCCCTCCTCATTCGCTTCACCATTTCGCAGTCCGAATGACCGACCGATTCTGGGTTGCATCGGAACGGGTGATCGCTGGAACGCGGTTGGACCAGCCGCCATGAGATTCGCTGACTGTGCCGCAGTCTGCGATGTCGATGTCGCCCATGTGGAAAAGGGGAAAGCAAAAGCTCTGGAAATGCAGAGCAAGCCTGGTGCCGAGCGCACCGTTGACATGTACGAAGATTATCGAAAGCTGCTTGATCGTTCAGATATCGAAGTTGTCACGATTGTAACGCCTGATCACTGGCACACAAAAATCGCCATCGAAGCCATGAAGGCTGGTAAGGACGTGTACTGCGAAAAACCGCTGACGCTGACGATCGACGAAGGTAAGCTCATTCGCAAAGTGCTGGACGAAACCGGTCGAGTTTTTCAGGTGGGAACTCAACAGCGCAGCGAAATGGATTTGCGATTTCTGCACGCCGTAGCGCTGGTTCGTGAAGGCCGAATTGGAGAACTGCGAACAGTAACCGCCGCGATCGGCGGAGCACCCACCAGCGGTCCGATCGATGTGGTCGATGTGCCAAAGGGCCTGAACTGGGATCTGTGGCTGGGGCAGGCCCCGATGACCGAATACAGATTCAGGGACACCGACGGCAAGTACGGAAAATCCCGCTGTCATTATGAGTTCCGCTGGTGGTATGAATACTCAGGCGGAAAAATGACTGACTGGGGCGCGCACCATGTGGATATCGCGGCGTGGGCCTTCAATCTCGAAAACACCGGACCCGTCAAAGTTGAACCTGTGATGGCCAAACATCCTGTGCCGTTTGTCAATGGCATGCCAACGGATGACACTCAATACAACGCCGCGACCGAGTTTCACGTCACCGCGACTTTCAAGAATGGCGCGGTGCTGCATATTCGCGACGATGCCAAAGATTTGGGATTCGACAATGGTCTGATGCTTGAGGGGACCGATGGCCGCATCTTTGTGAATCGCGGCAAGCTGACCGGTGCGGCAGTCGATAGCCTGAAGGAGACACCTCTGAAGGAAGAAACACTTAAGACACTTTACAAGGGCAAGGAACCGGGCAATCACATGAAGAATTTCTTCGAGTGCATTGTCGATCGAACTCAGCCCATCAGCGACGTACACAGTCATCATCGTGCCATGACAGTTTGCCATCTCGCTAACATTGCCATTCGCCTCGATCGCACGCTCAACTGGGATCCCGATACGGAGCAGATCGTGGGCGATGCGGAAGCGGCAAAATTTCAGTCACGCGAACAACGCAAGGGCTACGAGATCCAGGTGTAGTAGTTCGACGGTTCTTTCCCCTGTACCAACGAGAGTTGCGGCTGCTAATCAAAAGCCGTTTGCCGTTAGAAGCGGCTCGGAGATGCTCATGGAAGAAACTGCTGTCGATCTGGGAGAAATTCCCGGGCTGTCCTGTTTCGTGGATGTATTTGACCGCGCCGATCTGTTTGACCCGATCGATAATCACACGGTTGTGCGTTTGTCGTGTCTGGGACAAAAAAAAGGATTTTCGAGCGTTGACGCCGTACAGAAGTCGACGGGGATTGCACGTCGTCGGATTCTGAAACGCGGTGTCACGTCCGTTGTTCTGGCGACTGCGGTTTTTGATCGATTGTGCAGCGTTTCCGAGTTTTCTCCCGCTGATTTTTCGGTCATCCTGCTGTGTCATTCCGGCGTACATGACAAACCGGCCGAACAGCTTGCCGCCGCGATGGAAGACCATTATTCGCTTCCGGCAAACACGGTGGTTCCGTTCAACTTTGGTTGCAGCGGCTTCCTCAAGTTGCTGCTTGAAGGCACAATGCTGCTCGCGGATAGCAAGGTCGCAAAGCCCATTGCTCTGCTGAATGTGGAAACACCCGAAACCTGGCACGACGGGTCGGACAGGCTGTTCTGCGGCATTGTGTCTGCAGGTGCGACTGGATGCGTCCTGACGCGCAACTCTGGATTGCCTCTGGCTGTGGTTCGAGCGGACGATTTTGTTGTTTCTCCGGCTCTTCGAATGAACCCGGATCCGCTGTTCCGCAAAGAGACCGGCAATGTCTATTCATTTCGCGGAGAGCCCGTGGATCGCACCGTGATGCGCATGAATGCCGAAACGGTTTTTGTGAATGGCATCGAACTGATGCTCAATAACCTGCGCTCGGCGGTCAGTTCCATCGATCTCAAACCGGGCCAGCGCGTGATTGTCATTCCGCATCAGCCCAGTGGCAAACTGCTCAAGGCGTTGATCGCCGCAGCAAAGATTGAATTCCCGGATTTCGAGTTTCTCAACAACCTCCATGATTTTGGCAACACAATCTCAGCCGCCGTTCCAACCATCATGTCTCGCCTGCCTCAGGTGCTTTTCGAAAACGGCTGTCAGCCTGTCCGCGATGGAGATCTCATTATTCTGCTGGTTGCCGGGATCTGCATGCACGAGATCGCGGACCATATGTCTGCTGGCCATGCCTGTCTGGAATGGATTTCCAATGAGCGACAAGTGGTCTCTGTTGAAACGAGTGCAATGGTGCGATGACGAATTTCGAAGATCTGTCGCCGGAAGGACGTGAGAAACTGGATGGCTTTCGGACGTTGACAATATTGCCCGTCCAGTGGGGAGATCAGGATGCGTTCGGCCATGTGAATAACGTGGTCTACTTTCGCTGGTTTGAATCATCCCGCGTTGATCTGCTCGACGCCTGCCACTCATCAGTGACTATGAACGGCTCCGGGCTGGGACCGATTCTCGCTTCAGTGACATGCGACTACAAACGGCAGTTGCGATTTCCGGACACCGTTTTTGTTGGCGCAAAAGTTTCCCGGATAGGGCGTTCGAGCGCTGACATTAGCCACCGAATTGTGAGCTTCGCGCAGGGCGAAATTATTGCGGAAGGCGTATCCGTGATTGTCGTGTTCGACTACACCGCCCAGCGCGTCACGCGGATCCCGGATGATCTGCGGGCGCAGTTTGACGTGTTGGCTCAGGATGCGAATACGAGGCCGTGAGTTTTGGCCGGATCGGTTGTCTGGAGAATCGCTCTCCGGTTCGGGAGTCGATTCGAGGTATTCTGCTGTTCCCGCCATGACAACTGTCCCCAATGCCCACACATGCCCAAAAAGGGAATTGATTCCCAAATGACCGTGCAAGTTCCACTGGTTGTCGAAAATCTGGTGCGGAGTTTTTCGTCGCGATCTGCTCTCAACGGTGCCTCGTTTGAATTGCGGCGCGGCGAGTTTCTTGGTTTGCTGGGGCCAAATGGAGCGGGAAAGACGACACTGATTCGGTCCATCGCCGGACGACTCAAACCCGACTCCGGTCGCATTCTGATTTTCGGACAGCGCCAGATTGCGGGCGGCGATACTGAGTTGCAGCGGCATTTGGGCTTAATTCCGCAGAACATAGCGATCTATGAAAATCTAACCGCAACCGAAAACCTGGAGTTATTCGGTCGATTGTTTGGTGTTGCGCGACAGGAACTTCGCGAACGGGTCGCCGAATCACTTGAGTGGACGGGCTTGCGGGATCGCGCGAATGAGCCTGTGTCCAGATTTTCCGGGGGGATGCAGCGTCGGCTGAATATTGCCTGCGGTGTGTTGCATCGACCAGAAATCATTTTGCTTGACGAGCCGACTGTCGGAGTGGATCCTCAGAGCCGTGAGCGGATTTGGGACATGCTGAGGCAATTGCGGGCGAGAGGCGTGTCGATCCTGCTCACGACTCATCAGCTGGACGAAGCTCAGCTGGTATGTGATCGGATCGTTATTATTGACGGCGGTCGAACGATTGCAGCCGGAACTTTCGAGGAATTGCTGGAAGCCAGTATTGGTCGCCGTCGTCGCGTCGTGTTTGCGCTCACGGAAACGACCGCAACGTTGCCGGACGGTTGCGAACGGCGCAGCGATTCGTCGGCAAGTTTTCTGGTGGACGACATCACGCGAGACTTGCCGTTGCGTCTGCAGCAATTCGCTTCTGCGGGCATCACAGTGACCGACCTTTCTGTCGAAGTGCCTACACTCCAGTCGGTGTTTCTGCATTTTACCGGGCACGAACTTCGTGAACAGTAGAGCCCCCGATCCCTGAAATCCTCTCGTCGTTGTCTAAACTCAATGTTGTTGGCATCACACAATGATTCTTGCTCTGATCAAAGCTCAATGCAGATCGCTCCTTCGTGACCGGATGGCAATGCTGCTGTCGTTTGCGCTTCCCTGCGTCATGTTTGCAGTTTTTGCCATCATCTTTGGCAGTAACGCGAACGGGCCGCAGCCAGGTAAGCTGAAAATTCTGGTACTCGATCAGGACGCCACGCGAAGTTCCAGGCGACTCGTGAAGTCGCTCAGCGGGATGAATCAACTGGAAGTGACAATCTTTTCGGACTCGACAGAGACCAGTGGTGCAAATGTCGAAGCGTCACAGTCTGATGAAGGACGTCGAGTAGGAAGCGGCGCGGATCGCGACGACGTCGAATCAGATTCTCGACAACAAGCGGTCATGGCGGTTCGCAGTGGTAAAGCCATAGCTGCCGTGATTTTTCCAAAGGGTCTGGAAATTTCCCTGGCTCAGTTTGGCCAAACAGATCGTCCGGCCATCGAGCTGATTTACGACCCGGCCAATCCACTGGCTGAGCAAATGCTCGTCGGCGTCTTGCAGGCGTCGGCATTGACTTCATCAACTGATGTGCTGATGGAGAAAGGACTGCAGCAATTTCGAAGTCTCGGCGGACCGCTCTCGCTACGTCAGGAAACTGCCATCGTCGTGTTCAGGACCATGTTAGGCGGAGCAAATGACGATCTCGCCAGCGACGGCAATCCGTCAACTGGCGTTCAGCAAGGTACAGCAGCGGAAACGCCCGGCAATGGTCTTTCGGGAGACAGCTTGTCCATGGCAAATGGAATCGTCAGGATTGAATCCCGTTCGGCCCGGGACATGGTTCCGGACAATCGGGCAGACGACACAAGGGTGACATCTGCGAAGATGATCTCTTATTACGCTGCGGGAATTTCTGTCATGTTCATCATGTTTTCGATGTCCGGAGCCGCGTCAAGTCTGCTGGAGCATGAAGAACGAGGAACGCTGGAACGTCTGTTGTCCGGGCGGATGACGATTGGACATCTGCTGCTTTCGCACTGGGCGTTCTATGTCCTGCTGGGTGTCCTGCAGATGATGCTTATGTTTGTCTTTGCCGCAATCGTCTTCGGTCTGGATCTGTGGCACTTTGATACTTTGGCCGGAGCGACCGTGATGGCCATCGTCAGCTCCATGGCATCGGCGGCGTTTATCATCATGATCGCGACACTTTGCAAGTCGCGAAAACAACTGGAAGGATTGTCGTCCATCGTGATCCTGATCATGTCCGCGATCGGCGGCAGTATGATGCCGCGCTTCATCATGCCGGAGTTTGTCCTGAAGCTGTCGTCCGTGGCGTTCAACGCCTGGGCCATGGACGGCTTCCTGAAAGTCTTCTGGTACAACACCCCGGATCAGTCAGTGCTGTTGTCGATCTCAAAGGAAGTCACCGTGATTCTCACAATGGCATGCTTCTTCCTGGCGGTCGCATTTGCAGCGGCCAGGAAATGGGCTGTAAGCTGACAACCGCCGAATGAATCAACGGCTTACAGGTCACTCACCATTCCGGGACCGCATCATGCCTGCCAAAGCGTCTTTTCAAAGCACTTTCTGTCAGGCGAGCGGCAGAAACAAATTTACCGTAGGACGGGCACTTCTGCCGGTCACGGACCGGAGGAGCGGTCCGCCGTATTGAACAACTCAAGAGAAAAAGCCACATTCATGAGACAGGTGATGATTCTTGTCATCGTTCTTTGGTCTGCTACGCGGGCGAAGAGAAGATTCGAGGCCGAGCACTGCTGCAGTTTTCGTCTGCCAGCGAGTATCACCGAACGGTGTGCCACGAGCGAGGCTGTGGCGGAGCGACCTGAGTTCGGCTTCTGTTTCCACACCGTTGACTGTTCGGCGACAATTAGGTTTATACATCAGGCAAAACCCCGTCAACCGCATCGGCACTTTCTCGTGAGCCCAGGCATGAGACTCACAAACGCGGCGAAGTCATTATCCTTGTGAAAGACGTCACTGCGCCCATTCCCCCCTGTTCAGGACATGGTAAACAAAACCACCCCGAGATGCTGTGGATGTTCGTGGCATCGAAGCAGCCTCACCGATGCCAAATCCAATGTAACGTAGAATGTCCCCTTATTGCTCCCCGATCTCCTGGAAATTACCACTGCCTTCACTGAGTGTGACCGCACTTGCGGGCGACGACTTGGAAGTATTGACAATTTGGGTAGTTTGCGGGTAGGCCCAAAAAGACGGCAAATGCGCGCACCAGAGTATAGCTTGTTACTCACGGCTTAGCCGTGGCTTCATATCCCGTGTCTCTAAAACGCGGCATGCAGCCTTCCAAAAGTCAAAAACATTGACAAAAACGCTGGTTTCACGCTCGGCAAGTGCGGTCACACTCGCCTTCACTGCCGGAATCTGATAGATTTTGAGGCATGAAAAAACCCTCCCTGGTTTCTGTGGGCACAGATTTACCAGAGAGGGCTTTCACTCTTGTACCAGAGACCGCCATTCTTAATCGAGATCAGTCTCCAATGAAGTGAGTTTACAAAACGAACTTGCTTCATCAAAGACCAGACTACGCGCTAAGCAACATCACGACAGTGCCATTCGTGTCAGGAACCGAATCCGGCATTTTGAGCGGAAACGGTTTGACACCTTTATGCCTTCGGATATCTTGCGACGATGCTTCCATGTGGCTACAGTTCCGGGGTGAACGGTCGGAACACCGTTTGTCATCGCCGCGGTAGCTCAGTTGGCAGCGCGACGCTTTCGTAAAGCGTAGGTCGAAGGTTCAAGTCCTTTCGGCGTCTATTGTGTATCAGCAGTCCTCAGCGGCCTGCAAACGTGATCAAATCCCTGTAAATCAGGGGGTTTCCCCGTTGATGGCCAACACTGAATCGAGGGCATTTTTGACATCACTCACGTCATCATGCGTCGTCACGAAATCTGCCTGCTGACAACCCGTTTCGTATGCTGATTGATGGATTCGGATACGTTCCCGGTGAGGACCTGATCTTTGGGTCGGATGGGATGCTCGATGGGGATGCGGAAGCCCTGTGGCACTCGTTGTTCCCGCCGCGTGCCGCGGGCGCGGGTGTGCGACTTGAGCAAGACGGGCTATCGAGTTTACGCATAGGAGAGCCAGCAATGAATAAAGATGAGTGGCTCAATACCGAAGGCGGCCAGATGCGAGTGCGAAGCAGGCTGTGCAATCCGCAGCAGCCTACGATCCTCTTCGTCCATGGGCTGGGCGACTCGGGCGAGGCCTTCAATGAAGCGTTCGAGTCGGCGGCGATGCAGGACTTTAACCTTTTTGTACCCGACTTGTTGGGATATGGCAAGAGTCAGGAGGCGCAGAAGTGCGACTACTCGTTCGACGCCCACATCGCTCGGCTGAACAAACTCGTCGAGGACTGTGAGCGTGTATTTGTTGTTGGCCACTCCATGGGCGGCGACTTGGCGACTCGCATGCTAAGTGCCAGCAGTAACAAGTCGTTCTGTGGGATCATCAACGTCGAAGGGAACCTAACGCATGGCGACCTGATTATTTCAGACGAAGCGTTCAAAGCCGAAGCCAGAAACGACCGCGACCACTGGTTCGACGTTAGCTTTCGACAGAAGCTGGTGCTGCAGCGGTGGGCAACAGAGTGGAGGTTGAGATCGTGTCAGAACTACTACGTGGCGCTTGGCGAGTGCCGTAGATCGGCGTTTTTTGCCAACGCAAGTGAGATGTTTTACGACAACGAACCAGTTCTCGGCGACGTGGAAAGCAAAACAGGCCGCATGTTCCGAGCGCTGGAGCTACCCAAGATGTTCTGCTGGGGAGGTGGAACGTTGGAGACCGGCCACAGCATGTCTAAAGCTAGTCAGGCTCTCTTGAGGGCAGACGTGGCTGGCCACAAGTTTCCAAACCGTCTCTTCAACGATGCGTTCCACTGGGTGATGGTTGATCAGAGCGAGGCGTTCTATCCCTGGCTGGCAACGTTCGTATGGAAATATGAAAACAACGATGCTGGTTTCCTGGAGGTGAGTCCTTAAAGTTTCCGGCGCAAGGTGTAACCCTTGACGGATCGAACACCATCCACAGAGCGGATTGGCCTTTGAGGTTGGCATCGACGGCATCGCAGAGCTACCGATAGATGGTACGAAACTGGAGGCGGCAGGATTCTGAGATGGTCGGCATCCGTTCGATGAAGCGACTGCGCGCTTTAGTTTCAGTTCCGAGTGAGAACTTGCGATAGATCACGGCAGGACGCAGCGCGCGTTCGGCGGTATTGTTGGTCGGTTCGACGCCTTGAATATCGGAAATCCCTCGAAAGTAGGGATTGATGCGTGCTGGGGAGGGGCGATGAGTTGAGCACAAACCGTGGTGGACTTTTGGGATAGAGGATGCAACATCGACGCAATTTTGGATTCGATCGCTGGCAATTTGCGCCTTATCCGCCAAAATCGTTAAAATCTGAAGTCGCAACTTGATATTGAGTTGCAACTTTCAAATAAAAGTTGCAACATAGTTTCATGAACGATCTTCTTTTTGACATTGGCCTCGAGAATCTTCCCGGGATGCGATTTGACGCGGCGCTCGGAGATATCTTTTTTCTGGTGCTGAACAAGCCGAGAGATGTTCGCCGATTGCGGTCTGCCTGTATGGAGATTGCACGGTGTGCGAGTTGGAAGGATGTCCGCAGAGTTGTGCTGATTCTTCAGGAGCCTGCCATCAGCAACCCTAGACTGCAGACCGAATGGGACGGGCTTCGTACCGTGTTGAAACCGGAAATCCTCAAACGACTGTCGGTGCTTGTCTGCAAGGAACAAGAGTTACAGACGACATTCGGTGAATTGCCAACTGAAGCACGGGATCATTTCAAAATCGTGCTGGAACACAAGCCGCAGCGGTCAACTCGCAATTCGAAACGTACGTCAGATGCCTTGGCAGACGTCCTGCGTGTGCTTTTGATCCATTGGTTTCGCAAGTCCTCCCCGACGAAACTCAAAGACTTGGGCGAGCAGACGGGATACAGTTACCCAACGATTGCAGAGGCGCTGGGCAAACTCGAACATTCATTGCTTCGCCATACTGATCGCAGCGTTTCGCTGAATTCGTTTCCTCAGGACGAATGGTTCAAGCTGGTGGCCCGGATCGACAACGTTCGTTCGACCCTGGGCTTCGCAGTCAACAATGCTCGACCTCGGTCCATCGAGTTGCTGATCGACAAGCTAATCGAATTGAATCCTGCGAGCGTGGCTCTCGGCGGAACCTTTGGAGCACGGCACTATATGCCAGGGATTGATCTGATCGGAAACCCTCGATTGGATCTTGTTGTGGACGCCCGAATGCAAAAGGATATTTCCGCGATCATTCGAAAACTGGATCCAGGTCTCAAGCCGGTTACGCGTGGTAAGCTGCCGCAAGTCTCGGTGCATCTACTTAGTCGTCCCGAGATGTTTTTCGATTCTGGTAGCTCGGGTCTGCCGTGGGCAGACGAAGTGGAGTGCGCACTTGATCTGCACGAAGCACGCCTCGAATCACAGGCAATGGAGTTTCTGACGTTTTTGAAAGAACGAGCGAGAACATGAGCAGCGTTTCGCCCTTTCAGGTTTTGAAGCAAGTTGCAGGCGCTGTCCCGCCTGACTGTCACGAGAATATCGTAATCATTGGCAGCCTTGCCGCAGGGTTCCATTTCTTTGGTAAGGACGACAACAAAGCCGTTCGAACCAAAGACGTCGATGTTGTGCTGGAACCGTTCCATTTGGCAGTTGGTACTGGGCAGAACCTTGCCGTCAAGCTCTTGGCGGCGGGCTGGAAGCAGCAAAGCAAAAATGCCAAAATGCCGGGAAATTCTGAAACTCCTGTGGACCAACTACCAGTCGTAAGATTGTATCCTCCCGGGGCTCAAGAAGACTCCGAGCAGGCGTGCTTTCTTGAGTTGCTAACAGTGCCTAAATCCAGTGAGGTGAAAGGTAAAGAATGGACACGGCTGGAATTACCACAGGGACATTTCGGATTGCCCACGTTTCGTTTTCTTTCCGTAACCGCTCATAATTCACTCGCAGTGGCTGGTCTCGGAATCCGGTATGCCCAGCCGATGAACATGGCGCTGGCCAATCTTCTGGAGCATCCAAGCATCAAACCGGACCTGATGAGTTCACTTTTTGCGGGGCGGTCGATCAAACGCAGCAACAAGGATCTCGGTCGAGTTCTCGCGATAACGATATTGGCGGATTTGGATGACTACAGTCCCTGGGCTGACGCATGGCGGTCAGCACGTCAGGACTGTTTTCCCAGGACATGGGCTTCGATTGCTGAGAAAACCGGATCAGGCCTACGCGCCTTTTTGAACAGTGGCGCAGATCTGGAAGAAGCCCTACATACTTGTGCAAACGGGTTACTTGCGTCACAATCACCCTCAAGGGATGAACTCAAAACCGCAGGCGAACGATTGCTTGGAGATGCGGTCGAGCGTCTGGAAGCGGCGGCCAAATGAGGCCGCAATGTCAATCTCACAAAGGTCAA
>JBBQSE010000170.1:0-15052 GCA_038214195.1 Planctomycetales bacterium | reverse complement strand
GAAACAGTGCAAATGCTGCACAAAGAAAGGAATGAAAGGGCGAATTCGATCGCAAGGAAGTGATTTTCTTCCGCAATTTGGATTGCGTCCATGCGAATGAAACCAGCAGGATCTTCTGAACCCGAGCTGCGTCAGAAAAATGGACTCGCCTGGGAATGCTATCATTCCAGATCCTGCAATTTCTTCACAGCCTCGGAGCGAAAGGCGACACTCAAGACCTAACGGAGCCTATACCACTTCGCCAGTCTCTCCGGCGATACGCCAATGCGAAATGCGACGATGCAGGCGAGGTTGGTGAGGGTGGTTCGAAGGACGCCGAGTTTTTGCCAGCGGCGGGCGGAAGTGGTGACGGGGAAAGCTGCGATTGTGATTTTTCCGAGGCGGCGCAGGCGGTGGCAAAAGTCGTAGTCTTCCATGAGGGGGATGTGGCGGAAGCCGTTGAGCTGGAAGAAGAGTTGCGCGGGGACAAAAATGGCCTGATCTCCGTATGGCAACTGCAGCCAGCGGGAACGCATGTTGGCTCCGAATTCAACCAGCCGCAGCAGCCAGCCGTTCGCATCAATGGACAGCCGAAACGCGCCGCCAACTCCAGACTTCAATGAATGTCGGACATCCTCCGCAAAGTTGTACGGCAACTGAGTGTCCGCGTGCAGAAACAGCAGAATCTCACCGCTGGCGAGGGCCGCTCCCGCGTTCATTTGCTGACCGCGACCACGATTACAGCTGATAACTGTGGCACCTGAGTTGCGGGCCAGTTCAACCGTTTGGTCATCGCTGCCGCCGTCGGCGACGATGATTTCCACATCGGCAACACCCTGCAATCTCTGCAGCGCCGCGACGATCGTGATTGCTTCATTGAGCGTCGGAATGATGATGGAGATCCGTCCAGAGACGACCTGAGGAAGCGCGGTTTCGAAATCACTTTCAAAGCGGCGGCACTGAATGAGATCTTCGGCGAAGTCAACGTCTGAAAGCGGGACACGTTGGCTCACAGTGACGTTGAGTTCGGCAGCTTGCTGGAGCGTCTGTTGCAGGACGCGGTCGGTGCCCCAGTCGATGTCTTCGAATAGTTGTGGCAGTTGGCGGCGTGTTCCAATGAGGTAGTAACCGCCGTCGTTCGCGGGGCCAATGACAACGTCTGTGCGGGCGAGTTGTTCAAATGTCTCAGCCAGGTGTGACGAGTCCAGCGCCGGGCAGTCCGTGCCGATCACAACAACGCGGGAAGCTCCTTCGCGGAAGGCGGCGGCCATCGCGGATTGCATTCGCTCACCGAGTACACCTTCTGACTGCGGGACATAGCGTGGCTGAACGCCAAATGTGGTGCGGAACTGATCTTCGCTGCCACCTGTGTAATGGACCTCGACTTGAACGTCGCTTGTTGTCATTGCCTGCAGCGCGACGTTCAAAGTGCGCATGACTAAGCAAAGATGGATCGCGGCAGCCCGTTCCGAGCCCACGGCGGGAATCAGGCGCGTCTTCGTTTTACCAGGCTCCGGATAGCGGGTCATCACAATCACGCGATGATCCCGCCGTTCCGGTTGCTGTTTCTCTGAAGGAGTCACCGGTTGATTTAGCATCGAGCGGAAAATTACAGGCGGAAGTACGTCAGGCTTTCCAGCCTGACCTGTCATGTCTCCGTGTCAGTCTTGAAAGGCTGACGTACACTTATTTCTCGCTCACTCCTTCCTCGTCGGCTTCCATTTCCCGGTCATCTTCGTCCCCTTCGAGAAGGTTACGTTGGCGGTCGCGTCCATGATGACGCTCCAGCATCTCGGTGAGGCGTTCCATCTTTTCATTCAGTTCGCGCATCTCATGACCAAGCCTGTTCAGTTGCTCGTGGATTTCGCTCAGCCCTGGTTCATCGCGTTCTCCGCGATCGACCTGACCGCGATGCTCATCTTCACGCCGGTTCACGCCCCCTTCGATCCGAGCCCGTTCCATGCGCTGCCGCATTTCGGCTTCAGCACGCTGCCGGGCCTCCTGTTCCATGCGGTTCTGTTTTTCTCCAAGTTCCCGCTGCAGATGCTGGGCTCGCTCTCTAAGCCCGTGGGCGACATCGGGAAGTCCTTCCCGTGCGATCCGGTCGGCGGATTCTGTGAGCGCGGCGATTCGCTTTCGATCTTCCGCAAATGGTCCGCCCGCCTGCTGAGTATTAGGGCGATAAGATTCCGGACGATGAATCTGTGGACGCTGGCTACCGCCGGGTCCAAGGTGTTCAGAACCGGAAGCGCCTTCACGATGCCCCTGCATCAGCGCAGGAGGTAAAAAAGCTCGTCCTGCTGGAAACGGATGAGGTGGTCCCGTCAGAAGCGGTTTGTCCATTGGTGGATGGCCAGGTGACGATGGTTCAGCGTTTCGTTCTTGCTGATGAAGCCGAATTCGGACTTCCACGGGATCTTGGGGATCATCAGCTTCGTCCTGTCCCAGACAATCCCTTCCAACTGCCACGGCAGTGCCAAGACTGATCAGAAATAACAACAAATGTCTGACTCGATAGATCGTCATCGTTTCAAGCTCCCCCAAAAAACTGTGCTGGCAGGCGGACTTCAACGATATCCAGTGGCAACGCGTTTCGCAAGATGAACACGATTCGACTGTCATAGTGCCATCGTCCGCCGGAAATCGTGTACCGGCAATTTATGCCGAATTGCTATAGCCTCGGTTTTGACCATTCTGTAAAGTTCGCACCGTTTTCGCCATGCGTGATGGATTGCGCTGGGTTTCTGCACTTTTCCGCTGCAGGGAGGCATGGATGTCTGTTATTCGATTTTTGCATACGGATTCGCTGCGACTGGGGTCGCCGATCAATGGACTGGCCGACAGCCCGGACTGGCTGAAAAATGTGGCCGCGTCGGCTGTTCGCACAGCCGTTACCAACGTCATCGAAGCCGCCATCGCGGGCCGCTGTCAACTTTTGCTGATCACGGGGCGACTTACGGAGTCCCGCGAGGATCTCGAAATCGCGATCACATGGTTGAAAAC
The DNA here is from genome assembly GCA_038214195.1 of Planctomycetales bacterium. Lineage (GTDB taxonomy): Bacteria > Planctomycetota > Planctomycetia > Planctomycetales > Planctomycetaceae > SXXK01. The sequence goes on along the minus strand of JBBQSE010000170.1, from coordinate 12,070 downwards.
GCAAGTCGTCGCCCTGCGGGAACACGGCATTCGGCTGGTCATCGCTGGGCATCCGGAGTCAGATCATGCTGCTCTGCGTCGCCTGGACGCAATCCTTGTCGCCCCCGGACAACGACTAGACGTTTGGTCGGCGGAAACTGGCCAAGTTGAGTGCAGCGTCGCCTCCATTACGACTCCAGGGCGATCCGGATCGTTGGGGATTGAAGTCGGCACAGAAACAGGACGGCGACCGCTTTCCGACATGTCCTATGTCGCTGTTCCTTCAGTCACACCCTCATCAATGACAGATTCCATCGACGGCACAGCAACGGCTCACGGGCAGTTATTGCGGATTTCGGCAGGTTGCCCGCAGTCAATCGGCCCGTCAGAGCACGGTGTATTTGGCTGCCAGTTGGTTGTGGCAGATCTTTCGCGACAAACGCTGACGGCACGTGCCTGCGCCACGGACGTGATTCGATTTGTTCAGGAACTCATTCCCTGCCGTCAGGGAATCGCGATCCCTGAGTTGGCCGAACTGCTGCGCGATCGAAGTCGGACACTCGCCGCGAATGGACGGCGGACAACCATTGTGGAATGGATTATTGACGGACAACTTTCACTGTCAGGCGGGATGGCAGAATCGCTGAGTGAGTTTGAGTTGCTGAAGGAGCTTCGCGGCAGTCTGCACGCGGGGCATGCGGGAGCCTGGCCCTGCCGAATTCGATTTTCGGACCAAAGTACGATCGATGCCAGTCGCCATCCAGCGCTGGCAGCAAAGGGATTTACCGCCGTGGTCCGAGAACGCATTCTAAAAGCGGGCTTTCGTGATCGCGTCGGGGAGTCGTTCGCGGCGGGGACTCCGATCGGGGCGGGTAGTGAAGCGACCGTCGGGCTGGACGTGCTGCGTCGCGTGGCGTGATTTCCACATTCGTTCGATCACCAGAACACTTTTTCAACCAGGGATGGCAACGATGCAAGTGACCGATATCCAAATTGATCGTTTTGGAGTGCTCAATCATGTGTCCGTGGAGAAGCTGTCGCATCGCGTGACGGTACTCTGGGGACCGAACGGATCAGGAAAATCGACGCTGGTCCGTTTTCTTCGCGGACTGTTCTTTGGCTACCAGCGCAACATCCCTTGGACTCAGGCTGACCTGCACACGGAGTCCGGTTTCGCCCGCGTTCAGACCGCCGCCGGAACGCGTACGCTGCGCCGCCAGTGGACGATGGGCAACATCGAGCAATTCGCGATGACCGATGAATTCGAACGCCCGGCAGTTTCCGGCTCAGGCAACTCCCTGCCAGCCTGGGTGACTGAGGATGTCTTCCGTGATGTGTTCACGGTGGGTTACGAAGAGGCTGAACGCTTTGAATTGCTCACACGACTCTGCATGGAATCCGGCGGAGGTCACATTGGTAACGATTCCGAGTTGCGACAGGCCGAAGCGGCTCTGATTCAAACCATTCGTGACCGTGACGGGAACGGCGTGCAGAGCGGTGTCGTGCATCGCATCTCGGAATTGCGAGGTCGCCAGGGCGATCTGCAAAGCGAGATCGGCAGGCTTCGGCGACCAGCGGCGGATCTTCCTGCCCGGATTGAACAATTGATCCGCGAGATTGACTCCGCAACACAAAATGTCGATCGAATCGACACAAGGATTCGTGACATTGATGCGGAGATCGGACGACTTGACCAGTTGCTGATTGAACTGCGTCGTCGCAACGTCCTGCCGCTGAACCGACAGGCGATCGAAGGAGAAATTCACACGGTATCGACGCGTCTTGATCGCTGGCAAAAGATTCGCGGGCTAATCGAGCGTGAAACCGAAGCTCGACGCTCCAGCGTGGAATCGCCTTCGCGCCCTCAAGATTCCGTCAGGACAATCCGCGCGATTATTTCGCGGCTCGAAGAGCGGGTTCAGGCGTTGTCGGATCGACAGCGTGGTGCTTCGGTTACCGAATCCGAGCACACAAACGATGCGGATGTGATTCGACTGCTGCGTGGCGAAATTGCGTCTCTCTGCTCGTATTTCAGTCAGCACGAACGTGCGGCGGCGTGGCATCTGGGATCGCTGCAGTCGATGCTGGCGGAGAGGACCGAGAGCGATGTGATCCAAATGGAAGCGCTGCTGGAGGAACAATTGGCGACGCTGCGGGCGGAGTCGGCCCGTTCCGAAAATGTCCTCGCGGCGGACATTTTCCAAAAGAGTGAGATCGCCTGCCGTTTCACCGGGCACCGGGATTCGAGTGTCACTGACATTGCTACTCGCGGAGGCTTTCGCACCATCGCTGAAGTCGAAGCTCAGCTGGACCGCCTGCGTGTGGAACGCAGCCGCCTGGTCGGAGAACGAAGTGCCGTCGATCAACTCCGCAGCGGTAAACGTGTTCAGCTGGATCGTTTGCGACAGGAACTTGCTGGTGCCGCGACGCTGGAACAAGTCGATGCGTTGAGGGCTCAGATTGCTCAGCTTGACGCCGAAATTGTGCTCCTGGATGATCAACGGCGTCTGCTGGATCGGACTGAGGCGAGCCTCCGGGAATCGATCGAACGCATCAAGGCTCGCTGCCATTCGCGAGTCCTTGAGATGGCGTCGCAGTACGTTCAGCGGTTGACTGAGAATGAATGCTGTGGAATTTCGATCGCCTCGGCGGGTCGGGTTCTGGTGCAGACAACTCACACGAACGAACAACTGTCACTGCAGCAGCTAAGTCGAGGAACTCGTGATCAGGTTGGCTTGGCGCTGAGGCTGGCATTGATACAGGTTCGATCGGAAACCAGCGGACATGTGCCCCTGATCCTGGATGATGTGTTTGTGACATCCGACGATGCACGAGCGAGCGCAGCCGTGAAGTTATTGACGGAACTGGGTCAACAGGGGCATCAAATTCTGTTCTTTACCTGCCAAAAGGATGTTCGCGATCTGTTTGCACGTTTCAATGCCGATGTGCGGACGTTTGACTATCGAGCCGAAATTCCAAAACCGGTTTTCGTGGCTCCGCCGGTGCCACCACAACCGATCCTCCATGCGTATGTGGAGCCTGTTGTGGAACTCAGTCCGATCGTGATAACTCCGCCGGCAGCGGTGGAACCGGACCTTCATCCAATTTCAGCGACGAATTGGCTGTTCTATCTGGAACTCGATCACGGCGTGGAAGATCTTTCAGGAATCACGCTGGGCGAACTTGAGGCATTGCGAACCTCAGGCATTCTGACGATCGATGACATGCTCAGCCGATCGGTTCCCCAGATTCAGGAGGCGGCCCGCCTCAAAGGATTTCAGCTGTCGGTCGATCGGCTGCACGCACTCCGCGGCCAGGCTGAACTGACGGCTCAAGTTCCCATGCTCCGCCGCAGTGACGCCGCCTTGCTTTACGCATCCGGAATCCACAGCGCGGAAGAACTGAGTCGCCTGCGGCCGGAAACGGTGTACGATCGCGTCTCCGAATTTCAGCGATCAGAAGCGGGCAGTCGCTACCGTCGTGGCGGTCGACTGATCGATCGTCAGCAGTCGATCAACTGGGCACGGTTCGGGCAATTCACGCGAACGCTTGATGACGCTCGACACAATCGTTCACGGTTTTCAACGCGATCCAGTACCAGCGCCGTGTCCTCCGGTCCACGTTCAGCGTCCGACAAATCGGTGCCGCGGATTTCCGACAGACCCCATCGAGATCATGCTGATTCAGATTCGCACGGCATCAGTCGGCGACGTCGACGCATCAGTGGTGACGCGGACGCAGAACAACGCCGTGCGCGACGATTCGCGCGGCGGCGAAAACAAATGGCTCGTCTCCGTACAAATACCACCGAGACCTCAGCCGAACCAGGCGAAGTCGCGGAACAATTCGGTGGCCTGCGGTTCTATTTGAATCGCACCAGTCCCATCGAAAAAGCTCCGTCGATTGGTCCGCGTACAGCGGAAATGCTCGAAGCGATCGGCATCAAAACGGTGGAAGAAATGATGAATATCACGCCGGAACGCATCGCCGAAAAGCTGAACCATCGTCGCATCACACCCAAGGTTATTCTGCAGTGGCAGCAACAGTCGCGGATGATGTGTCAAATTCCGGAGTTGCGGGGACACGACGCGCAGATTTTGGTGGCTTGTGGCATCACAACGCCGGAGGGACTGGCTTCGCAGAATCCCGCCGGCCTGTTGACAATGGTGGAACCATTTTCGCGTTCAAAAGAAGGCGAACGCATCATTCGTAGTGGAAAAAAACCGGATCTTGCCGAAGTGACCGAATGGGTCCAGTGGGCCGCAAATGCCCGAGCTTTCAAAGCGGCCTAGAGGATGTCTTCCCAATGAATGCGACAAACAATCCTTCGAAGCAGCTCGATGCCATCGTCCGAGCATCCGCGCGCTCGAAGGTGTTTGTGATCCTCTTGGGATTGATTCACCTGACAGGCTGTCTGAATCCGAACTTTACACGCTTGCCATCGTGGTATGCAGCATTTCCCGCTGCGGAAAATGCCGCGTACAATCGCCAGGATCCTTTCCCGGACCCGGATATCGGCCCTGAGACCGATTCTTCTCCACGCGGCTACGAACGCCCGCGAAGTACAGCCCGACAGGCTGCGGAGCAGCGACTTTTTCAAGGTCTTCCTGTTGGTCCGGAAGGCGTTCCGCCTGGTGTGCCGCAGAGCAAGAATAACTCACAGGCCGTGTACTGAAGGATGGTTTCAGCTGAGCGATTGGATTGCCACGTTGTGCGAGGGTCTCCTGACCCCGCACCCGCGCCACGTTGTGCGAGGGTCTCCCGACCCCGCACCGACACCTCGTTGTGCGAGGGTCTCCTGACCCCGCATCCGTTCAACTCGTTGTGCGAGGGTCTCCTGACCCCGCATCCGTTCAACTTTTAGTGGGAGACCTGTCGGTCACGCGAATGGCTCGGTCAGGAGACCGGCCATAACTTTCGCCTGCCAGACGCTGTGCAATGACACTCATTATTCCTGAATTTCAATTTCGAACTTGCAAGTCGGCATGCGCTGCTTCAGCTCAGAGATTGTTTGATCTGTCCAGGACTTCCCAAACGCACTCATTCCAAATGTTGCCAGATTTGGATTGTTCAATTCGTTGAACCCCGCATCGGTCAGGCCGCAGTCGGCAAACGTCAGCGTTCGAAGCCGTGGCAGGCGATTGATGTTCCTGATCGCCTTGTCGCAATTCTTTCCGCTGTAGATCACAACCGCGTCGAGGTTTGGCAACTCTTCGAGGCTTGTAATATCAAGCATCGCAAAGTCGGTGTCAGAAAAGACAACCTCGCGCACACGTTCCGCAACCAGCCGGTTTGTTACGACTTTTTGAATCAGCGGTGTGTCACGCATGACATACAGAGTGTCACCATCGCCCGCCGCATATTTCTCATAGCTGTCTTCGAGCATCCTTTGCTGCGACCTGGTGAGATGCCAATCGAGAAGCGACGGGATCGCGCAGAGCATCAACCCAAACACGACGGACAACAAAATAACCCACCGTGCTCTCATTTAAGACCTCACGCAAAATACGCCACGGCGTTGCGAAACACTTTGATCCCGTCTCCTTCACCTCGCAGCCCACGACGCGTCCACTGCGGATGTTGAGTGGCGAAGAGGAAACGTTCCGGATGGGGCATCAGGCCGAGAACTCGACCAGTCGTGTCGCAGAGTCCCGCGATGTTGGCGATCGAACCGTTTGGATTCTCGGGCTCAGGCAACAGGTCGATCTTCGTTGGGTCGCCGATTGTCTTCAGAATTTCCGTCGCCGCAGGTGACCAGTAGCACGCCGCGAGTTGATTATTTTTGCGAAGCTGATCAAGCAGTTCCGGTACCTTTAACGCGATGCGGCCTTCGGCGTGCGCCATCGGGACGTCGAACTCATCGATTCCCTTCAGGAAAACACTGTTGCACGAAGTGACTTTCAGCCGGACCCAGCGATCCGTGTAGTGACCGTTGCTGTTCCAGGTCAGCGTCACTTGATCTTCAAAGGATTTCTCGGAAGCATTCTCGATGCCCCGCCGCATGAGCAGCCCGGCTTTCAGAATTGTCTGAAACCCGTTGCAAATCCCGAGGACAAGTTTGTCAGCCTGCAGAAATTCTCGCATGGCTTCGTTGAGCTGACCGCGGAGTTGCCGCGAGAAAATTACGCCGGCACCAAGGTCGTCGCCGTAACTGAATCCGCCCGGAACACACAAGATCTGATACTGGCTAAGTTTCGAAGGATCCTCCAGCAGGCGGAACAAGTGGACGCGATCCGCTGAAGCTCCAGCCAGTTCAAATGCGTGAGCTGTTTCAACGTCGCAATTTGTTCCGGGGGCTCGCAGAACACAGACTCGAGGGGCAACCATGGGATTCAATTCGGACAAAGTATCGGAGCTTTGAGGTAATTCTTAAACGAAGCCTGGAACCTATCGGGCGAGTTTTAACAGCGTTGCGGCCTTTTTTCATCCTTTCGACCCGAATTCTCGCGTCATCGTCGCTCCGACGTCCAGGCATCGAGAGTCCAAAACTCCTGTTCCGGCCCCGCTTGAAAGAGTGCGGCCGTTATTTCAGAATGCTGGCGGTATTCGGGTGCGTTTGGCACCGAATCATGGGAATCGTTGTTCTTGAATCGAACCACAAACTCAGGAAATCGAATCGTGTCGATCATTGAAAAATCAGAACGACTCAAAAAAGAACTGACGGACAAGTGGGTTGTCGTCGTCGCCGGGGCACCCGAATTGAAGCGGTTCGAAGACCTGACCGGAAAGGTCAAGACCGTCAACATGAGTTGCCGGGCGCTCGTCGAATTCGATGGCCCGGTGGATATCGGCTGGTACGACATCGACACCACTTTTCTGAAGGTGGTGGATGCTCCCAAGCCCAAAAAAGTTGAAGCGAAGCACGCGCCGAAAGCCGCTCCGGCCGCTACGAAGGCTGCCGCACCTGCGGCAGCTCCAAAAGCAGGCGGCTCACCGCTGGACAAGATTCGCGCTGCAGCCAAACCGGCTGTCGCAGCCGCTCCAGCCGCTGCAGCTGGTGGTTCACCGCTCGACAAAATCCGCGCGGCAGCAAAGCCCGCTGCAACACCCGCTGCCGCTTCTGCGGCTGGCGGATCGCCACTGGATAAAATTCGAGCGGCAGCCGGAAAGAAAACAGAGGTGGCGGCTGTCGCTGAAGTACCGGCGGCACCTGCTGCCGACGTGGCTCCCACTCCCGCCGCTCCAAAACCAGCGGCACCAATGTCCGGATCAATCCTCGATCGCATCCGCGCCCAGGGCGCAGCAAAAAAAGAGTAGTGGTCTGTCACAGTTGGAATTATGGATCGGGTGGCGGGGGTTGGACGGAGCGGAACGTAGGAAACCTCGAGGTTTCGAGCTGTCTCTCTCCAACCCCGGCCACCCATCAATGCAGGAGTGACAGAGCACTAGAACAGTTGTCCCAGCTGTTCTTTTCCAGGACTTCTGACCAAATCAACCGGACGCTAGCGCGTGGCGGCTGATGAATCTTTTATTTCTCCTCCATCCACAGATTCGACTCTGAAATGCGAACTGCCTGGTTTGAATGTGCGACGGGGCTCAGCGGCGACATGACGCTTGCGGCGCTGATTGATGCGGGAGCGGATGTCGCCATCATCCGCAAAGCGATCGCTTCACTCAATCTGCCCGATGTCGTGCTGCGTGTTGAAACGGTCATCAAAGGCGGTTTTCGTTCCCTGCATGTCCTCGTCGATCATCCGGAACAGCACGCACACCGACACTTCACCGATATCCGCCGCATCGTTGAGCAGGCAACGGCGCTGACACCACGGCAGCGGCAATTGGCGCTGCAAATGTTTCTGGCAGTGGCAGAAGCAGAAGCTCGGGTCCACGGTTCGACCGTCGAAAAGATCCACTTTCACGAAGTCGGTGCAATCGATTCCATTGTGGATATCATTGGCGTGGCCGTGGCGTTTGATCTGCTGAGGATTGATCGCGTCGTCTGCAACGCGATCCCCACTGGGCGAGGTTTCGTCAAGATCGATCATGGCATCTGCCCCGTGCCCGCGCCGGGAACGGCGGAGATCCTGAAAGGGATTCCACTGGCGGATATTCCGATCGAGGCCGAACTCACGACACCGACTGGCGCGGCTATTGCAAAGACTTTGGCGGATTCGTTCGGTCCCATGCCGGCGATGACCATCGAATCCATCGGCTGTGGCTGCGGCACGATGAATTTCCCGGAACGAGCCAACGTGTTGCGAATCTTTATTGGGACGGCGACTGCGCCCGCCAATCTCGAACATGTCGTGATGCTCGAGACGAACCTCGACGACGTCCCCGGCGAAACAATCGGCCATGTGCGCGAACGACTGACATCCGCCGGAGCACTGGACGTTTTCGTGACATCCGTGCAGATGAAAAAGGATCGCCCCGGCGTACTGCTGAGTGTCCTCTGCCGCCCCGATCTGGTCTCACACTGCGAGGACGTTCTGTTCGCCGAAACCGGGACGCTGGGTATTCGCCGCCTGCAGATCCAGCGAACCGTGCAACATCGGGACATCGTGGAAGTCGAAACTCCCTGGGGAAACGTTCGTGGCAAGCGAGCCTGGCGAACCGGTCTGCAGCCGACGTTTTCGCCGGAATTCGAAGACTGCGCTCGAGTGTCGCGTGAAACCGGCATCTCACTTCGCGACATTTACCGCGCCGCCGAATCGGCGTTCGGATGCTCTGACGATACCAAAGCACAGCCGACCGCCCAGCCGCTTCGCGATCACATGCACGACCACGATCACATGCACGACCACGATCACATGCACGACCACGATCACATGCACGACCACGATCACATGCACGACCACGATCACATGCACGACCACGACCACATGCATGATCACGATCACATGCATGATCACGATCACATGCATGATCACGATCACATGCATGACCACGATCACATGCATGACCATGATCACCACGGGCATGATCATCGGCATTAGTTCGACTACGGTGCTTCCAGTTTTTGAATCGGCTCCGCATCGCCATATTGCTTTATCTGCTTCACGCATTTTTAGGCCGAGGATCAATGATTATGGCCCCCGCTTTTGTTTGCCAACGACAGTGGCTTTTCGTCGTCGTTTTGTGCTGCCTTTGTCCTTCCGTGACAGGTCAGGAGAAGCCAAACGATTACGAAACGGACAGCAATATCGCGTACTACCCGGATGATGGCAGCAATGCGTATCAGCAGGAGCGATGTCTTCTGGATGTCTACTACCCGAAGATTGACGCGACTGATTCCGATGCGTCGAAACAAGCAGCCGTTCCAACCGTAGTCTGGTTCCACGGCGGTGGACTGCGTGGCGGAAACAAATCAATTCCCACGCAACTGAAGAATCAGGGCATCATCGTGGTGGCGGTGAACTATCGTCTTTTCCCAAAAGCGAAGTGCCCGGAATACATCGAAGACGCCGCAGCCGCAGTCGCGTGGACGTTTCAGAATGTTGCCAGGTATGGTGGAAGTCCTGACAAAATTTACGTGTCCGGTCATTCGGCCGGTGGCTATCTGACCAGCATGATTGGACTCGACAAGAGCTATCTGACAAAACACGATATCGATGCCAATCGCATCGCCGGGCTGATTCCTTTTAGCGGACACACGATCACCCATTTCACTCCGCGTGAGGAGCAGGGCATTCCCGACACTCAGCCGATCATCGATCGATTTGCTCCGCTGTTTCATGTCCGCCCGGATGCACCTCCGCTGATTCTGATCACAGGTGATCGAGAACTGGAGATGCTCGGAAGATACGAAGAGAACGCCTATCTGGCTCGGATGATGAAAGTCGTGAAACATCCGTCCACGAAACTTTACGAGCTGGGTGGCTTCGACCACGGGGGAATGGCTGAGCCAGCGTTCACGATCCTGCTCAAATACATTCGAGCGGCAGAGAAAGCAACTCGCTGAGGCACGCTCGATGAAGTGCTGACAAATCTCAACGTGAGCGGCAAGCGGCTCGATATAGGCAATAAGTCTGTGTCGTATGTGGTCCGAAGAATCCCGTGAATGACAACTTCCTCTTTCGTCTTCGCTGTCCGGTCGCAAGACCAACTCGCTCAGAAGTTCGCCGGTGTCAGATTCACTGTTGGACACGCCGATATCTTCCGCCCCCGGATTCTTACGGGCAAGGTGCAGACCGCTGCAAGTCATCTGCAGCTTGTCGTACTCTTCCTTCCGTTCAATCGGCGGCCTGTCAAGTTTCTTCGTGCGGAGCCGAACAGACAAATCGGAGCTGCCGTTGCCTGAATATTGGCAACTGAACACCGAAAACATAACCCAAGCCACTCGTGTCCTCGTGACACGTCGCCACTCAGGGTAACGCCGTGGAGGATTTTCAGTCGTAACGTTGTCGAGCGACCTCAATTTTGCCTGGTCGATGTTGCGGTTGCGATGGTCATCAACAGGCTCTGATTTCAGCTAAGAGGCGGGCGGCGTGTTCCAGAGATCCAGCAGCTTCGAAGACTCGTAGTCGCCCGCTGTGATTTCGAATCCAAGGTCCGCGATCATGCGGAAGTCTTCTTCAGCCTTCTGACCGGGAGTCGTCAGATAGTCGCTGACAAACATCGAATTCGCCGCATACAGTCCCATGGCCTGCATTGAACGCAGGTTGACTTCACGTCCGCCGGCAATTCGCAATTCCGCCTTTGGGTTGGTCAGCCGAAACATCGCCAGAACCCTCAAACAGAAACGCGGGTCCAACTCACGAACCGATTCCAGCGGCGTGCCGTCAATGGAATTCAGGAAATTGATGGGAATCGACTCCACTTGAAGTTCCGCCAGTTTCATGGCGACATCGACGACGTCTTCGTGGACCTCGCCCATGCCGACGATCATCCCGGCACACAGTTCCAGCCCCGCGTCACGACAGATGTCCAGCGTTTCGAGTCGATCCTTAAACGTATGAGTCGTGCAAATCTCATCGTGAAATCGTTCGCTGGTATTCAGATTGTGATTGACGCGATCGACGCCCGCTTCTTTCAGCTTCACGGCCTGCTCTGGCTTCAACAGTCCAAGGCAGCAGCAAATGTGCAGGCCGTACTGATCTTTGATCTGCCGCACGACACCAGCCACATGATCGACTTCGCGATCCGTTGGCCCACGTCCGCTGGCAACGATGCAGTAAGTGCGCGACTTGCTTTCGGCGGCCTTGCGGGCACCATCGAGCAGGCGTTCAGCGTTGAGCATCGAATATTTTTCGATTGGCGCTTCCGAGATTTTTGACTGCGAGCAATAGGTGCAGTCTTCGGGACACAGTCCACTCTTTGCATTCTTCAGATAGTACAACTGGACGGACTTGCCAAAGTATTCGCGTCGCACTCGATACGCCGCATCCAGTATTGCCAACAGTTGGTCATCGTCAGCGCGCAGAATGCGCAGTGCGTCTGCACGAGTCAGCGTCTGCTCGCTCAGAACGGCATCGGCCATTCCGTGCCATGACAATTGAGCAGATTCACAGACGGAAGACGTGGATATCATCAGGGATTTTCCAGAACGGATTCATTTGTATCAAGCAGATTTTGGTTTCGCGCGGCGGCCCCCTGCTTCAATGCAAACGGACCAGCAAGATCGGCATGTTACCGTGCTGACCGAAAGAAAAAACGGACCTCCCGAAGTTTTGGCTATTTCGGAAGAAACGCACCGTTGCAGCCGCGAACCTGCATCGACTCATCCATAAGGCGAGCGGCTGAAAACGATTTACCACCAGAAGCCCGGCTTCTATCTGGGAATGACGCTAAGCACCCATGTGTAAGTCCTGGGGCATAACTTGGCGAGCGGTGGGTGTCAGCCCACCGAGTTGCACGCATTTGTCTCGGAGGGCTTACGCCGCTCCGCTCGGGCCACAAAAAAAACTGGCGAGCCTTTGAGACTCACCAGCCTTTGTTTCAACGACGAAATCCTGATTGAGGACAATCGTCTGCTGATTCAGATTGCTGCAGGAAGTTGACTAGTAGCGGTCGCGACCACCACCGCCTCCTCGACCGCCGCCACCACCACCACCACCGCCGCCGCCGTATCCTCGACCCCCGCCACCACCACCACCGCCACCCCTTCGTTCTTCGCCAGGACGAGCTTCAATGACAAAGATGTCCCGGCCCA
>JBBQSE010000169.1:0-15063 GCA_038214195.1 Planctomycetales bacterium | reverse complement strand
GATCGACGAAAATACGATTTCCTGTCGATGCGGGAGTATCAGCCAAATCTGGTTTCTCGACCGGAATACGAGCTCGAACGTAAGAACAGCACGTTTCGTGAGGCTATCTGGACTGTTATCTCAAACCTGAACCCCAACGCTGACAAGCTGCTGTTTGCACATCATGACCCGAACTTAAACATCCAGTATGAGTGGTTTCCGTTAGAATTGGACGGATTTAAAACAACTGCAGCTGCCCAGGTTGTTAAGGCTGCTCGCGCGATGCAGTTGATCCAACAGGCCGTTGCGATCCTTGAAAAGGTCAAACCTTTGAGGGCTCAGGAAGCGACTCAACGCTGGCGCGCAGATTACGACCTGGCGCTGGCTCAGCTGTACATTTTCCGATTGCGGCTGTTCCAGTATCTGCTGGCAATGGATCAACATGCCAATGATATGCCAAAGCCGAAAAACCCAATGTCGAATCGATGGAGCTTCCGCTGGAATCCGAAGACCATCGTAGCCGATGAAGCCCAATTCAGCCGCCTGAAACAAGGCTTCGGCTTGAGCGTTTCTCGGGACGAGTACCTGGAAATGGTAAAGAGCGAGGAAGCTTCTTCTGTCGAACGCATCAAGGCGGTCATTACCGATCATCCTGGTACTCCATGGGCTCGACGTGCACAGACTGAACTGGATATGGGCTTTGGCTTCGTCATCGTCGATGTGCAGTGGGATCCGTCCGGCCGCCGCAACGAAGCTGCCAAACGGGTTCCCAATCTGTAAGTGAAGTGAGTGTCATTCGTACGATTCACGATGGATCGTGGGCACGCGCGCCGGGTCCAGCTTCAGATGGAACGGGTAGGTTGCGTGGTCCGCCTCCAGTTCGCGGAAGCACTCGGTGAGATCGTCCATTAGTCTCTGCACATTGATACCACCACAAGTCGGAGCAAACGGACTCAGGTACACTCGACACGACCCTGCCATCTTTCTGGCACCGCCCAGATTGCCCTCTTCGAAATGAAACAGGGCAACCGCAGCCTGGATGAGTCCCTGAAACAGTGGCTTTTCCGGGCAGGTCAATTCGCCCCAGAAATCTTCGAGCACGTCGTGACACGCGAAAAATTCACCCTGATTGAAGAGTGAAATACCTTCGTCGATGCGAGGATCATTGAAGTCGCAATCTGCCATGGTGAGCCGTTGGTTTTTAGAAGTGGCATGGAATCGGTAGACTGTTGCCGAACAACAATGGATTCGGTCGCATTCAATTCGGACACAACACCGCGTGGCAAAAAAGCAACCTCGGAAAGTGGCATCGCTCAAATCTGACGAGCCACTGGAAGAAAAAAAACAACGTGCCAAATCCATCATTCGGATTCTGAAACAGGTATTTCCGCAGGCTGAGTGTGCCCTGCGGCACGAATCCGCCTTTCAGTTGCTTGTGGCCACCATTTTGTCGGCGCAGTGTACCGATGAGCGAGTGAACCAGTCCACGCCGGAACTGTTCCTCGAATATCCCGACGCCGCATCGCTCGCCGTCAGCAGTCAGAATGACGTCGAACGAATCATCAGGCCACTGGGATTCTTTCGCAACAAGGCTGCGAACATCCGGGGAATGGCCCTGGGACTGATTGATCGTTTCGATGGCGAAATCCCTCAGAACCTGGAGCAGCTAGTCACACTGCCCGGTGTTGGTCGCAAAACGGCCAGCGTAGTGCTCGGCACATGGTTTGGCATCCCATCCGGGGTTGTCGTGGACACCCATGTTCGGCGACTGACAAATCTGCTGGGGCTGATTAGTTCTCAGAATCCCGAGATCATTGAACGAGAGCTGATGAAGATTGTGCCAAAGTCCGAATGGATCAATTTCTCGCATCGACTGATCCACCATGGGCGGCTGACGTGTATCGCTCGTCGCCCAAAATGCACTGAATGCGGATTGCTGAAGTATTGCCCGCGAATCGGACTCGAACCGCTCGAAACGTGATCACTTACTGCTCGAGTGATCGCCATAGATACCATGAGGCCACGGTGCGATACGGACGCCATTGTTCCGCAAATTCTTCGAGATCGGTGCGGCGTGATGATTCAGGCAACTCATAAAGCCTGCACATTGCATTTCGCAGCCCCAGATCGTCGGGAGCGAAGACATCAATTCTTCCCAGGGAAAACATCAGATACATCTGAGCCGTCCAGCGCCCGATTCCCTTGACCTTGATGAGTTGTGCAATTGCATCATCATCCGACTGTTTCGCAATCCGACGAAAATTGATCGTGCCATCGAGCGTGCAAGTCGTCAGGTGTCGCAGATACGTCAACTTCTGGCGTGAAATTCCGGCTGATTGAAGTTGTTCGTCAGTCAACCTGTCGAATTCTTTCGCCGTGAACTTTCGAGCAGGCAAAAGCGACTGAAGGCGACCGCGAATCGTTCGGGCGGCGGCAACGGAAATCTGCTGCGAAAGAATCGATCTCACCAGGACATCGTAGCCGCCGGGGTCCGCGACCAGCGAAAACGAACCAACCTGCCTGACGACATTTGCAAGCACAAGATCGTTCTTGCAGAGTTCCCGCACGGCCTTGCGAATTTCGGCTGGTTCAAACGCCATGCGCCGCACTCGATCGAGGATTTCTGGCATCAGCCACCGACGAGTGCCTTCAGCGCATCGATCACCTGCTGATCGTGCCCATCCACAGAAACCTTTTTCCAGACTTTGACGACGGCACCGCTGGAATCAATCAGAAACGTCGATCGCTGGATTCCCATGGAGACTTTGCCATACATATTCTTTTCCCGCCACGCGCCGTATTTTTCTGCGATCTTGTGATCCGTGTCGGCAAGCAACGGAAAATTGAGGCTGAATTTTTCAGTAAACTTTTTGTGGCTGCCGACATCATCCGCACTTACACCCAACACGATCGCGCCCATTGCCTGAAGTTCAGGCAAGCGATCCCGAAACGCGCAGGCTTCTTTTGTGCAGCCCGGTGTGTCGTCTTTCGGGTAGAAATAGAGCACGACCGGCTTACCCTTCAACTCCGACAATTTGACAGTTTTTCCGTCCGTCGCTTTCAGAGAAAAGACAGGGGCCTTTGCAGGCGGTTCAATCCATTCCGTCATCTTCCAGCTCACTTCTGCAGATTTTAAGGTATGGCATCCGACCGAATGATAGACTGCACATTCGGCAATAAAAAAAGCCAGACGCGCAAATAACGACATGTGAGAAAACACATGACGTTAATCGCGCCTCTGGCTTCACGTGCGGCAGTCCATCACTGATCTGAATCTGCTGAGAACTCCGACGAAGGACACTTCGCTGTGTTGTCTGCAATCTCTTTCCGCAAAACGCGGATGTCTGCTGGCGCTTCTATTGAAAGTCGCACTCTCCCGCCACGAATCTCTGTCACCGTGACGCGGATCCCTCCAGCGATCTGAATCGATTCTCCAATCTTCCTACTAAGGACAAGCATCGTGCAGGTTCCTTTGCAAACCCGGGTTTTGAACGTGAAGTCAATGCCTTACATCAAGGCAAACTCAAATCGCCCAACTGGCGCAATCCATTTATGACAGTGATTCGTTAATCGATTGCAAATCTCATGCTAAGTTCGGCACAAAATGCACAATCACAAATGCTTACGTATATACAAGACCCGACAGAGGTAGTTTTCCCTGAGATTTTCTTCAGCAGCAAGGATTTCTCAGAAAAGAATGGTAGTAATCTCCCTACCTTAATGCCGCCAGAATTCGTTTTTGGCCGAATTGCCCGAAGCCCAATTGCAATGATTTTGGCTGATGCAAAATTGAACAGTCTGTTCGTTTTTGCATTGAACTTTATGACAGTCGTTTTTGCCTGCCAAAAAGACTGGCTTTCGAATGCCCGCCCACTGTCGCAAGAATATCAGTAACCCACAAGTCATTGATACTATTTGACTTGCGTCTCAAAAAATGATGGCGGCACGAGTTTTGCATTCGCCTCGCAGACACAGAAGATTCTGCCAGTCTGTGCAGCGAGCTGAAACGTTCCTGCTCGGCTTGGTCCGATTTTTATTGCGAAAACTGTAAAACCTGCGTTGAAAGCTTGAGGAGAGGCCGTGGCTAAGTTGCTGACGTTTGACGAAGAGGCGCGTAAGAGCCTGCTGTCCGGCGTATCGAAATTGTCAAGGGCGGTTGCCAGTACTTTGGGACCTCGCGGGCGAAATGCCGTGCTGGACAAAGGTTGGGGCGCGCCAAAGGTGACGAAGGACGGGGTGACCGTCGCGGAAGACATTGAGCTTGAGGATCCGTTCGAGAATGTGGCGGTGCAGCTTGTCAAGGAAGCCGCATCCAAGACGAACACCGTCGCAGGAGACGGCACAACAACCGCAACGGTTCTCGCGGAAGCATTGTTCCGATCAGGGCTGAAGTATATCGCCGCTGGTGCGGACGCGATGGCGTTGAGTCGAGGTGCCAACAAGGCGGTGACTGCGGTAATCGAAGCCCTGCATAAAATGTCAAAGCCCGTGAAGGCGACTGATCGAGAGTCGATTGCCAAAGTGGCGTCGATCGCAGGCAACAACAACCCAGAGATCGGCGAAATACTTGCCGATGCTCTGATGAAGGTCGGTAAGGACGGGGTGATCACCGTCGAAGAGGGGCGACACGTCAGCACAGAGGTCGAACTGGTCGAAGGGATGCAGTTTGATCGGGGCTACCTCTCTCCGCATTTCATCACCGACGATGATGCCCAGGAAGTTGTTTTCGAAAACTGCCGAATCCTGCTGCACGAAGAGAAGATCTCCAGCGCTAAGCAGATGGTTCCGCTGTTGGAGGCGATTTCCAAGGCAAATGTACCGTTGCTGATCATTGCCGAAGATGTTGAGGGCGAAGCGCTCGCGACACTCGTCGTCAACAAGATGCGTGGAATTGTGAAAGTCGCTGCAGTCAAGGCTCCTGGTTATGGCGACCGTCGCAAGGCAATGATGGAAGATATTGCCATGCTGACTGGTGGTAAGGCGTTTTTCAAAGACCTGGGGATCAAGCTGGAAAATGTCCAGTTGTCGGATCTTGGAAAAGCCAAGCGAATCCGTATCGACGCCAACAAGACAATTATTGTCGAAGGCGGCGGCAAGAAGGCTGACATCACCGGACGTGTCGAGCAGATTCGTCGTGAGATTGACACAACCGACAGCGAATACGATCGTGAAAAACTTCAGGAGCGGCTGGCCAAACTAGCTGGTGGTGTCGCTCAGATCAACGTCGGTGCCGCAACGGAAACCGAAATGAAGGAACGCAAAGACCTGATTGATGACGCGCTTGCTGCAACGCGGGCTGCCATCGAAGAAGGAATTGTGCCGGGCGGTGGTGTGGCCCTCCTGCGATGTGCTTCGGCTTTGGATGAACTGAAGCTCAAAGACGACGAAGAGTACGGAGTCGAACTCGTTCGAGGGATTCTCCAGATGCCTTTGCGGATGATTGCGGAAAACGCGGGTCTGGATGGTGCGGTCGTTGCAAATCGCGTCTCGAAGGGAGCAAAGTACAGCTACGGCTATGATGCTCTCAACGAGAAATATGGTGACATGCTGAGTTTCGGGGTGATCGATCCAACAAAAGTTGTTCGCACTTCGCTGCAGAATGCAATGAGCGTTGCGTCTTTACTGATGACAACCGACTGCATTGTCGTCAATGAGCCGAAGAAAGCGGAAGACGAGCACCATGACGATCATCACCACGACGGTGGCATGGGCGGAATGGGCATGGGAGGAATGGGTGGCATGGGTGGCATGCCAGGGATGATGTAGTTTGCCCTGCCGCTCCCGGCGATTGTTCTGACTAGATTCACACTTTGTATTCTCTGACATCATTTACATAACACTCCGAGCCGGGCTCGGATTTTTGGAGTTCGTTCTAATGAAAATCAATCCTCTTGATGACCGTGTTGTTGTTCGCCCAAACGAAGCAGAAGAGACGACTGCGGGCGGCATTGTGCTTCCGGACGCTGCCAAGGAAAAGCAGCAGCGTGGGACAGTGATCGCCGTCGGTCCTGGCCGGATGCTGGACAGCGGTGAGCGATCACCAATCAGCGTTAAAGTCGGTGACCAGGTATTGTTCGGTAAGTACGGTGGCACTGAAATTGAAGTCGATGGCGAAGAAGTGAAGATTCTTCGCGAGAGCGACATCCTGGCAAAGCTTGTCTAAGCGGATTGGCCGTTAGAGACAGCACCGATTTCCTCTCCAGGCCCTGTTGCCGCAGGGAGGAAACGGTCGCAACATGAACAATAATCAAAGAACCTGTTTCTCGAAAATATCCCAAGTACATTGCAGCGACTGATTCGCTGAAGGAGCCGTAGAAGTGGCAAAGCAACTATTGTTTGACGATCGAGCCCGTCTCAAGCTGCAACGCGGCGTTGAGACCCTGGCGAAGGCCGTTGCCGTGACGATGGGGCCGACCGGTCGAAACGTGATTATCGACAAGAGCTTTGGTAATCCAGTGGTGACCAAGGACGGCGTCACCGTGAGTAAGGAAGTCGAACTGGAAGATCCTTACGAGCACATGGGTGCAAAGTTGGTGAATGAAGTTGCCAGCAAGACAAGCGATACGGCTGGCGATGGCACGACAACTGCCACCGTCCTGACGCGTGCGATTTATGGTGAGGGACTGCGGAGTATCTCTCTGGGTGCCAATCCAACCGTCGTCCGGAAAGGGATCGAGCGAGCTGTTGAAGCCGCGTTGAAAAGTTTGGAAAAACAGGCCAAGCCTGTCGATTCCAAGCAGCAGATCGCACAAGTTGGGGCTATTTCGGCAAACAGCGATAAAGCGATTGGTGATATGATCGCCAATGCGATGGAACGCGTCGGTCGTGATGGCGTGATCACCGTGGAAGAAGGCAAGGGAAACAGCACGACTCTGGAATTCGCGGAAGGCATGCAGTTTGATAAGGGCTACATCAGCCCTTACTTCGTGACTCAGGCTGAGGACATGAAGTGCGTGCTTGAGGACTGTCTGATCTTGTTGTTCGAGAAGAAGATCAGCAGCCTGCGGGAATTTGTGCCGCTGCTCGAGAAAGTGGCTCGTTCCGGCAAGCAGTTGCTGATTATCGCCGAAGACGTTGATAGTGAGGCGCTGACGGCGCTCGTGGTCAACAAACTTCGCGGTATTCTGAAGATTTGTGCTGTCAAGGCACCAGGTTTCGGGGATCGTCGCAAGGCGATGCTCGGCGACATGGCTGTGCTTACTGGCGGTACACTGATTTCGGAAGATCTCGGGATCAAGCTGGAAGCTGTCGAGTTGGCTCAAATGGGCAGCGCTCGTCGCGTTGAAGTCACAAAGGATGACTGCACCATTATCGAAGGGGCCGGTAAGCCCGCTGTCATCAAGACTCGCGTTCAGCAGATCCGTGATCATATCGAAAAGACTGACAGCGATTACGATCGTGAAAAATTTCAGGAACGTCTGGCCAAGCTGACGGGCGGTGTGGCTGTCATTTCCGTTGGTGCGTCCACCGAGACGGAAATGAAGCAGACAAAGGCCCGTATGGAAGACGCGTTGCACGCAACTCGGGCTGCAGTGGAAGAAGGCATTCTTCCAGGTGGCGGTGTCGCTTTGCTGCGAGCCATTGATGCTGTCAACAAGGTTGAAGCGACTGGCGACGAAGCAATTGGCGTCGGGATTATCTCTCGAGCGCTCGAAGCACCCGCTCGGACCATTGCCAACAACTGTGGCAAAGACGGTGCCGTGATCGTCGATGAAATTCGCCAGCTCAAAGGTTCCATGGGCTACGATGCCTCAAAGGATGAATATGTGGACATGCTGGCGGCCGGTATCTTGGACCCGGCCAAGGTCGTCCGAAGCGCATTGTCGAATGCTGCGTCAATCGCCGGTCTGATGCTGACGACTCAGGTTCTTGTCACGAAGACGGAAGACGCAGACGGCGGCAAGAAAACCGCTACTGAGGGCGTAGTCCGGTAGAACGGCTTTCTGAAACGTGGCGGATTCGCGGCAACTGATTGATGCCATGTGATCGCAAATCTGCGGGGCACCAGCAATGGTGTCCCGCATTCGTTTGTAGTCTACCGCGTTACCAGGTACCGGAATCAATCGTTCATTTGAATCAACTGGTGTTGGGCCTGATTCTTCTACTCCTTTCTCTGGTTTCCCATGATGTCGGCTCAGCGTGACTACTATGAAGTGCTAGGTGTCGCGAAAAATGCGTCGCCGGAGGAACTCAAGAAAGCTTACAAGAAGCTGGCGCTGAAGTACCACCCGGATCGTAATCCTAATGATGCGGAAGCGATCAACGGATTCAAGGAAGCTTCAGAAGCCTACGAAGTTCTGAACGATGCCGATAAGCGGGCGCGATACGATCGACTCGGTCATGCCGGTGTACGCGGAACTGGAGGCGGAGCGGGTTTTCAGGACGTGGGCGATATTTTTGGCGCGTTTGGCGATCTGTTTGAAGGATTCGGATTTCAATTTGGCGGTGGTGGCGGAGGAGGTCGTGGTGGTCGTCGATCTGGTGGCGCGCGGGGCGAATCCCTGCAGGCAAAGATTCGGATCGATTTGACGGAGGCGTTCGGCGGCTGCAAACGTGAGTTGCGTATTTCGCGTCACGAAGCATGTGATACCTGCCAGGGCTCCGGTTGTAAGCCGGGTACATCGCCGATCAAATGTTCCACATGCGGTGGTCAGGGGCAGGTCATTCAGTCGCAGGGATTTTTCAGAGTTCAAACGGCCTGTCCTGGGTGCCGAGGTCGCGGGACTGTTGTGAAAAGTCCGTGTCCATCGTGCAATGGCCAGGGCCGGATGCTGAAAGAAGTCGTGCGGGAGATATCAATCCCCGCCGGGATCGATTCCGGAATGCAGATGTGCATGCGTGGCGAAGGCGAAGCCGGATTGAACGGTGGTCAACGTGGCGATCTGTATGTGGATATTGATGTAAAGAAGCATCCTCTCTTTCAACGCGAGGGGCAGGATTTGATGTATCGCCTGCCGATTACGTTCGCACAGGCGGCACTCGGTGCCGAGATTGAAATTCCGACGCTGAAAGGCTCCGAATCGTTGACGATCAAGCCAGGCACACAACCGGGTGAAATCAATCGGCTGCGGGGCTTTGGCATGCCTGATCCGCGTGGCGGCAGCGGGCGTTCAGGAGATCTGCTGGTCGAGATTCAGGTGGAAGTCCCGCGTAAGTTGTCTTCTGAACAGGAAGAACTGCTGCGAAAACTGGCTGAGCTTGATCACAAGGAGGTGATGCCTCACAGCAAATCGTTCTTCGAAAAGGTGAAACAGTTATTTTCAGGGCAGGAAGATTCAGAAGAATAATTCACCGTGTTCACCTTTTCCCATTCTGCGATGAGGGTAAAAAATGTCACAACCAAATCCAAATGCCGACAATCGAAATCCGTCTGAACCAATTCAATCCTCAATGGATTCCATGAGCGAAGCATTGGCCCAGGATTCCGAATCGCCGCTTGTCAACGTCACTGAACTTCAGGCAACGATTGCTGACCTTCAGTCGAGACTGATTCGTACGCAGGCCGACACGGAGAATTTTCGTCGGCGAATTCAGCGAGAACAGGACGAAGCCAGAAAGTTTGAATCACTGCGACTCGTACGTGATCTGCTGCCCGGCCTTGATGGACTCAACCGCGCTGTCTCCAGCGCGGAACAGACCGGCGACGTGCAAACATTGCTGGACGGAATCAAAATGGTCTCGCAGCAATTTCGCGATATCCTGAAGGCGCACGCGGCAGAACCTATCGAAGCAATGGGAAAACCATTTGATCCAAATCTGCACGAAGCTCTGACACAGATTCCCTCTGCCGATTGTGAACCAATGACGGTTCTTCAGGTCGTCGAAATCGGTTACCGCATGCATGATCGCGTCGTACGCCCGGCGCGTGTGATTGTGTCCTGCGCTCCGCCAGCGGCGTGATGCGTTGTGAATCTGAACGAATTGGTTCTCAGCAGTAAAACGAGTGTTCCAAATTTTTGTGATGAGGCTTGCCGTCATGCCGACCTATGAGTACCGATGTCACGCCTGTGACAACAAGTGGGAAGAGTTTCAGTCGATCAAGGCAGAACCCACGAAGAAGTGTCCTAAGTGCAAAAAGGCAAAAGCTGAACGCATCATCAGTGCCGGTGGCGGAATTATTTTCAAAGGTTCCGGTTTCTACCAAACAGACTATCGCAGCGAGTCCTACAAGAAGGGTGCGGACGCCGCTAAGAAAGCCAGCGAAGCAACCTCCGCTTCGACGACGGACACAGCAAAGTCTGACGTAAAACCTGAGACAAAATCTGAGACGAAGCCAGTGAAGAAAGATTCGGCTGATTGATTGAACTCTGCCGCCCGTCTAACGCGAGTTACAGGCAATACCGGTCAAAGAAGGACATATGTAGCGAAAGTCATCAAGACTTTCGGCCCATTCATTAGGAATCCGAAACTCTTGACGAGTTTCGTTTCTCCAGGCACCACCCTCATTCAACGGGACTTGGGTTACACGTCCTGCTGCAGGATTTCGCGGCACGTCAACTTTACCTGTTCGATGTCTTTTGAAGCGACGAGCAATGTGCGAGTTTCGGGTGGCGCGTCTCCAATCAGCCCCGGACTCGTCGGGATAATTTGCACTCCGTTAGCCAGATATCGGTTAGACTCGTCTTTGTCCGTCTCAGTCCGATTTGTGGGAGCGTGAATCCAGGCCACCGTTTCATCAGGCTCAGCAAATTTCTTTAGAGACAGCGCGAGACGCCCCATCGTCAGCCGTCCGTTGATGTCGTGCGATAGCCGGAACGCCAGTAAAGCGCGACCTGCATTTTGAAACAGCATGCAGTCAATTCCCAGCGGTCCGAAGTATCCGAGCGCAGCGGCGGAATCCGCAACCCGGTAACCGTGATCGATTGCCTGCTCCCACAATTCGTCGTTGTCACTTCTCTTCTGGACAAAGCTTCCCAGATAACGACCGACCTTGTCAGTCAGCATTTGCGACCTGCCCACAAACTCAATGACCGGGCTCGAATTGTTTGATGGATGCAGCTGGAACTGCAAACCGCATTCGCCGCTTCTTACGGCCCATGGTTCGACGTAGACGCATTCGTCCACCGCAAATTGTGCCTCAAGCCACGCTTGATGTGATTGAGTCAACACTGGATCTGTCCCCAGCAAACGATTTCGAGCTGCGTGGCTGAGATTGGCCTTGATCACCCAGCCCCGCCGGAAAATTCTGCCTGCTTTGTCGATGGCGGTCAGAACTTCCGGGATCGTGTGACAAATTGTGCCGAACGACTTGATCTGCTCACCCCCATTAGTTGCAAAGGCGACATCGAACTGAGCCTGAAACTGGCGGCTGTTGATCGTCCTGACAACGGCAGGATCAGGAGCGTTGACTCGAAGACCAATGTTTCGCAGCGTCTGAACGGCGGATTCACTCCAGCCCCAGGCGATGCCTTCCCAGCGATCAGCATCCAGCGAATCGCGAGCCGTAGCTTCTGCCACAATTGCCGACACTTCCGCAACCGTTAGGTATTCAACACCCTGAAGTGCGTGCGGAAGATCCTTTGGCCGTTTGGAATCGTCAACAATGACGATTGTCCGCTGAGAATTTGAACACCACCCCGCCTGCCGCGAGGAAATTCCATCGCCCGCCAGAAGACCCATCACTGGCCCAAGATCTGCCACGACCCGTTTGGCCTGCGGTGAGCGTGCTGTCGCAGACGCAAGTAATTCTTCTTCGAAGAACAGGTTTGGCAGCAGTACTTGATTCATGAATCCGCATCACACTGTTTTCGTTTGTTTGTACACACTTGTTCGCTCAGCAGTCCGGGGCTGACGGACAGGAATGTCCGTCCTACGGTATCAATTCGTCTGTCCATTGCCATCAATTCCCGGCAAGTTCATAAGTGGCATCACTCCCGGCGGCGATTTTTGGATTCCTGGCGAAGGGACGATTAAGCCTCGCCGCTCGAAACGCCGCATTCCGATTGACATTCCGGAACCGATGGCGAGAACATTAGAACTCGACAACCAGTTCTGATCGTACGTCACAAAGAAAGCACCCAATGGTATCGCCTTTCTCACTCCATGGACATGGAATCACCGTCAAAGAGATCTGCCGCAATTTTTCGCCGAGTAGTCTTTATGAGGAGGCAATTCGCCACGAACCCGGAACAAGTATTTCGGATACAGGCTGTCTGATTGCCTATTCAGGTGACAAGACTGGTCGCTCACCGAAAGACAAACGGGTCGTGCGTCATCCGGATTCCGAAAACAACGTATGGTGGGGGCCGGTCAATTTTCCGCTCGACGAAATGACGTTCTCGATCAATCGGGAACGGGCAATTGACTACCTCAACACCCGGCCGAAGATTTACTGTGTCGATGCCTATGCTGGCTGGGATCCAGCGACGCGTATTAAAGTGCGTGTGATTTGCGCGCGTCCATATCACGCCCTGTTCATGCACAACATGCTGATCCGGCCGACAGACGTTGAACTCGAAGAGTACGGTGAGCCTGATTTTGTGATTTACAACGCCGGTGGATTTCCCGCGAATCGCTACACCACCGGTATGACGTCCCGCACCAGCGTCGATTTGAGTCTGGAGACGCGTGAAGTCGTTCTGCTGGGGACAGAATACGCAGGCGAAATGAAAAAAGCCGTCTTCACCTTCATGAATTATTTCCTGCCGGGCAAGGGCATTCTGTCGATGCACTGCTCGGCGACAACCGATCGCCAAAGCGGACGTTCCTCCATTCTGTTTGGACTGTCAGGCACAGGCAAGACAACGCTCTCGGCGGACCCAAAACGGTATTTGATCGGCGATGACGAACACGGCTGGTCGGACACCGGGATTTTCAATATCGAAGGCGGCTGCTACGCCAAAGCCGTCTACTTGACGATGGAATCCGAGCCCGAAATCTTTGAAGCCTTGAAGTTCGGATCAGTGCTGGAAAACGTGGTCTACGACAAGTCACACCACCACGTCGATTTCAATGACACATCGATCACGCAAAATACGCGCGGCGCTTATCCGATTGAGTTCATGCGGAATGCGAAGATTCCGTGTATCGCAAATCACCCGTCTGACATCATCTTTCTGACGTGTGATGCGTTCGGCATTTTGCCACCGGTCGCAAAACTGACACCGGAGCAGGCGATGTATTATTTCATTAGCGGATACACCGCTAAGGTGGCAGGCACGGAAGTTGGCGTGACCGAACCCGAAGCGACATTTTCGCCGTGTTTTGGCGGACCGTTCCTGGTCTGGCATCCCAGCGTCTACGCCAAATTGCTGGCAGACAAAATCCGCACGCACAATGCCAACGTCTGGCTGGTCAATACCGGCTGGTCGGGGGGCTCTTACGGCACCGGCAGCCGGATGCCGTTGAGATTCACGCGAGCGATCGTGGACGGCATTCATTCTGGCCGCATGGTTTCAGCGCCGGTTGTTCGAGACAACATTATGGGGCTGGATATCGTAACCACTTGCGAGGGGGTTCCGGCAGAAATGATGCAGCCACGACTGTCGTGGCGCTCGGAAGACGCTTTTGAAGAAGCCTCCCGCAAACTGGCCGCCCGCTTCCGCCAGAATTTCGAGAAGTATGCCAGTGCCGTGGACGCAAAAGTAGTATCATCCGGTCCACAGGAGTAGCAGCAATGTTTAGACCTCAGGCTACTACTTGTAGCTGAAGTCATAAGATTTCTGGCATTGCACCTGGGCAAGTTTTCCGTGAAAGACTGAACTTCTGTGATTCAACGCATGTCATGTCCGATCTGCAAGAAGCCTCTTGAAGACGAAGAGCCCGAAAAGCCTTCGTATCGCCCCTTCTGCAGCGACCGGTGCCGCAAGGTCGATCTGATGCGCTGGTGGGACGGAAAGTACGCGATTGTCGAAGAACTGCCGCCGGAGGCGATGGATCTTGAGCAGGGACTCGGATGAAACAGAGTCGTTTCCACCGCTTTCCCGTGAGAATTCATCGGGAAATCATCGATCCTCCCTGCTGACGCATGGAAAATCGGCCGTTTCTTTGTATGGTTCCCCGGCGGTTCAGATTCAGTCTGAATCCTGTGAGCGTAGCTCAGTTGGTAGAGCAACGGACTTTTAATCCGTAGGTCCTGGGTTCGAGTCCCAGCGCTCACATTGAAAAACAAAGGGTTTCCGATCACTCGGGAACCCTTTTTTTGTCAACTACCACCTCAACTACCACCTTTGGCCGTTCTGGTGTCAGTAATTCGGCCAACATGGCAGCCGTTTCATCGGCCTGGATCCCGACGTAGAACTTTTCCGCTGTGGCCACGCTGGCGTGTCGCATGAGTTCTTTCAGAACCATCGAATTGACCTTCAAGCGGAATCAACAGCTTCACAAACTTCCCGGACATATCGACAAGGATTCCATCCGCCCACTGATCCCACGTGAGCGATAATGCCTCCCTGAGCCTCAGGGATGACAGCCACCAGCCGAACGCTCCGCAGCCACGGGCCTCAGCAGACGCGCTGACACGCCCAAGGCAGCGCGGTAGTCAGTTTTGCCCGCGATCATTTCAACTTGCCCTGCGTCAGGGTATCCTGTCGCGCCTCAGGCAGCGCCCTGAACGGCTGGCGATCACTCCACTTCCAAAACAACGGATCGCCATCAGCAACGTCCAACGACACCCAGAAACCCACCCGTCCTCTATGTTCGAACAAGCCTTCAAAAACGTCGACGACATCCTGTGGAAGGAAGCGGGCTGCACATCGGAACTCGACTACACCGAACAGAGTTCCTGGCTGCTGTTCCTGAAATACCTCGACGGGCTGGAACAGGACAAAGCCACCGAGGCCGAACTGGAAGGCAAGAAATACACCTGGATCCTCGACAAGCCCTACCGCGGGGAAGAATGGGCCGCCCCGAAAGGCAAAGACGGCAGCATTGACCACAACAAATGCACCACCGGCGACGACCTGCGAGACTTTGTGGACAAGAAGCTGTTCCCCTACCTGCAAGGCTTCGTACAGGTGCGACAGTTCATGCTTCTCCGTCTGGGAGCGGAATCGCAGTTCGTCGATGTGGTCGAGGATCTCGCGGAGGTTGTAGCCGCTGGTGATCTTGTTTCTGATCTCGCTGAAGATCTCGCCGATCTTGTAT
>JBBQSE010000168.1:0-15066 GCA_038214195.1 Planctomycetales bacterium | reverse complement strand
AGCGAGGCAAACACTTCACGCGGAAGGGCAGACGTCACTTGTTTGCCTCGCTGGCGCTTCGGGTTAATATCAGGACAGTTTGCGCAACTTCAAAAGCCAGCGGTGAGGCAAGTCTGCAACTCGCCTCGCCGCTGGCTCGGGTCAAACGAACGAACAAAAAGGCAACGTACAATGATGACCATTCCCTTCTCATCCGTGATGGCGATACTTGTTCTTGTGACCATCGTTGCTTCCGTCGGCATTCCGGCGACTGCGGAAGATTTCACGCTGCATCTTCGATCGCAGAAGCAGGACTCGCCGCAAGAATGGAACCGAGTCACTCAGGAACAGACGTGGCACGCCGCCGAGACCGCCGTCATCGTGTGCGACGTCTGGGACAAACATCACTGTCTGAACGCCGTACGGCGACTGGAAGAGTTTGCTCCACGAATGAACGATGTCCTGAAGGAATCCCGCCGACGCGGTGCAGCAATCATTCATTCACCAAGCGACTGCATGCCGGCGTACGAAGACCACCCGGCGAGACTGCGCGCGATCAGCGTTCCGCACGACAAGTCAGCACCACCGGATGTTGAGTTCTGGTGTTCGAAAATTCCCGCCGAAGAACTGGCCGCGTATCCGATCGACCAGTCCGACGGAGGCGAAGATGATGATCCGGAGGAACATGCGGAGTGGGCTGCGGAATTAAAAGCACTTGGTCGCAATCCGGGGATGCCGTGGAAGACGCAGTCTCCACTGATTGAAATCGATGAAGAGCAGGATTTCATCAGCGACAAAGGCGACGAGGTCTGGAACATCCTGCAGTCGCGCGGAATCAAGAACGTGATTCTGGTTGGCGTCCACACAAACATGTGTGTACTCGGCCGTCCGTTCGGATTACGCCAAATGGTTCGCGGTGGCAAGAACGTCGTCCTGATGCGGGACATGACGGACTGCATGTACAACCCGAAACGCTGGCCCTTCGTTTCCCACTTTTACGGCAACGATCTGATCGTGTCACACGTCGAACGTTTTGTCTGCCCGACGATAACCAGCAATCAGATTCTTGGTGGCGAGCAATTTTATTCGAAGTACGACCTGCGCGGCAAACGCGACGTCACCTATCAACCGCCAATCGCCCTTAACGTTGACACAATCCGGAATCAATGGACGACAGTGAATCTGGGAGCCACATGGAGAGACATGACTCGGGGACAGATCCGCCAGCAGCATGGCCCGGTCTGGATTCGCTGCACCGTCCGAATTCCAGGCAGTTTGCTGCACGGGCATTCAACCAATCTGATCAGTCCATCCGTAAACGGACCAACTCAGGCATGGATGAATGGCGTGCCGTTCACAACAGTTGCGGAGCCCCCAAATCACCTGACAGCGGAGGCTGATTCCATAGTTGCTGACGACATCAATTTGCTGGTGCTGCGTGTCGAATCGAAATCAGAATCCGATCACTTACCCATGCCACCCGCGATTGTCATTGGCGAGCACAAAATGGAACTCGATGGACGCTGGCAGTTTCGCGTGGGCAATGACACAGAGTGGTCAAACATCCCATTGCCGGCAAAGTTCGGAATCGGTTCGGATGTGCTGTTCGAACTTCGGTAATACGAATTCCTTGTCGAGAGACGGTGCTGCATCGATATCAAAACGCATCGTTGTGCGGTCTCACGGCCCCGATACAAAAGCCGGCACAATAGACGATCAGTTGGCGATTCGTATGGCCAACGCGCCAGTGAAAAAATTTGTTGGACAGAAGGTTCAGCAGGGAATTCAGGCTGCCCGTGACAAACTGGGAGAAATGCTGCCGAAGAGAAACAACGAGAAGCCCGGGGACGAATAGGAGGCGTGCAGCTTTCAACTCAAACAGATCCCTAAACCCTTCTACTTCACATCGACGCTCGCCACCCAGGAAGGCTCAAACTGCATGCCGTTTTCTGTTTGCTCAGGAGCTTCATAGCCAACGGCAACGATGCACGCGGTGAGGATATGAATTGCATCATTCCGACAATTGCATGTGGCGTATCCATCAGCGCTCTCAGAAGTATGCTGACAAAAACGTCTGGCGACCGGCGCAACACCCATCGCAACCGCAAACATGCGGCAATTCCTCCGGATTCCGACCCGACGTCGGGAAAACGGGGGGATCGTGCTTGATGGACCGTGTCGTCGCGGGTAAACGTCCCGTTTTCGAATCGTATTTGTGCCAGAAAACAGGGCTTTTTCGATCCCATGTCAGTTTTGATCCAGCTTACAGACGGTATTAAGAGTTTCGGTGACCAACTGCTGCTCGATTCTACGAGTGTCACTCTCTACGAAAATGAAAAGGTCGGATTTATCGGACGCAACGGTGCCGGAAAATCCACACTGCTGCGCATTCTGTTGAGCGATGAAGAACTGGACAGCGGCTCGGTGATGCGTTCTCCGAATCTGCGAGTCGGCTATCTGCGGCAACATGATCCGTTCCTGCCGGAAGAATCTGCCCTGGACTTTCTGATTCGCGACAGTGAACAGCCTGACTGGAAATGCGGAGAAGTTGCGGCCGAGTTCGAACTCAAGGGGACTTACCTGAACGGCCCGGTTAAAGCCTTGTCCGGTGGATGGCAGACGCGTGTCAAGCTGGCCGCGCTGCTGCTGCACGATCCCAATCTGCTGATGCTTGACGAACCGACCAACTTTCTTGACCTGCGTACACAGATCCTGCTCGAACATTTTCTCAGGCACTTTCCGGCGGCTTGCCTGATCGTATCGCACGACCGCGAATTTCTGACCGCGACCTGCGACCAGACCCTGGACCTGAATCGTGGTCGCCTGACGATGTACAGTGGGAAAATTGCAGGCTATCTCAAGCAGGTGGAAGAAGAAAAAGTTCGCGCCGGACGAACGAACGCGACGGTCCTTGCAAAACAAAAACAACTGCAGCGATTCATCGATAAGAACAAGGCGCGGGCCACCGGTGCCAGCCAGGCTCGATCAAAACAAAAGCAACTCGATCGCCTGACGCTCTCAGAAATTGAAGTCGATCTGCCCACCGCTCACATTCGAGCTCCCATGGTGGAACCTCGTCAGGGGCCAGCTGTCCGCTGCATGGATCTGAGCATTGGTTACGACGGCAAGGCTGTGGCTTCTGGCATCGAGCTGGAAATTGAACACCAGCAGCGTGCGGCCATTGTCGGTGACAACGGCCAGGGAAAAACGACAATGCTGCGAACGCTTGTCGATTCACTCAAGCCGGTCGAAGGCAAGGTGAAGTGGGGCTACGGCTGCGAAATCGGGGTCTACGCGCAGCATGTCTACAACACGCTTCCTCCGGAACAAACGGTGCTGGAGTATCTGGAGTACAAGGCCAAGCCTGGCACGACGACTCAGGACTGCCTCGCCTGCGCAGGATCACTGCTGTTTCGTGGCGGCCATACGAAGAAGCAGATCAAGGTCCTTTCCGGAGGTGAACGGGCTCGTTTGTGCATGGCGGGCCTGCTGCTGGGAACTTACAACATTCTCGTGCTCGACGAACCGGGCAACCATCTGGATGTGGAAACCGTGGAATCCCTTGCGGAAGCTCTGCTGGTCTACAAGGGAACTGTCCTGTTTACGAGTCACGATCGTCACTTTGTGCGACGAATCGCAACCAATATCATCGAAGTTCGCGATGGCCGCGTCCGTAACTACGCTGGTAAGTACGACGACTATATTTACTACGTCAACAAGGAAATCGAAGAAGGCGAACGGGAACGCGCGTCCAATCGAATGGCGTCGGCTCCGGCAACGAAGGGGGCCGCCAGCAAAACGGAGAAGCCTTCTTCCAGCAAAGACATCCATCAGCAGCGTAAGACACTCCGCAATCTCGAAAAGACCATCGCTAAACTGGACGAACAGCGCAAAGCACTCAATGCTGAAATGATGAATACGTCCAACGCAAAACGAGCAATGGAACTGCACACGCAGACGGAAGCAGTCGCGAAAGAACTGGCTGAAGCCGAAGAACGCTGGTGCGAATTGTCCCAGGAACTGGGGGATTGGTAGACAACAACTTCTCGCAAGTCCCTTCTCCCCCGAGATCCAATGGCGTGGACTTTAGTTTTGCTGCGACCCCATCCGGCTCGTCCGGATTGGTGAGCCCAGATGGAGAGCTAGCGACCAACACACCAGACGCACTTTCAACCCCATCCGCCTCGTGCGGATCGGTGGACAAGATCAAGAATTGAGTTTCAGTTGAGAATCATCGCCAAACCAAACTATCTTCTTCACCATCCGCGTAAAGCGGATGGGGCTCGCCGCATCGCAAGCCGGCATTTCTAGCTCACCATCTTGTCCACCGATCCAGGCGAGCTGGATGGGGTGTGTTCTCTTGCTTTTCGCTTAAGTCCACGCCATTGCCCCCGAGATCGGGGGAGAATGCCAGCCGCAGGCCGACTACCGAACATCAAACAGCACTTTTAACGCATCCTTGCGGACGGCGTGTTCAAAAGCTGCCCGAGCCTCTTCCAGCGGATAAGAGGCCGAATGCAGCGGGCCAACAGAAATTGCGCTCTTGCTGAGTAACTCGATGGCATCGGCGAACGGGCCGCAGCGTGATCCGACAAGCTTGATTTCATCAATGACAAAGGGTGCCATGTGCAGCGTCTGTTCGGCGGCGACAGTTGTCTTCAGCACGATTGTGCCGCACGGACGAACGAGTTGCAGCGCGGTGGACAGTCCCAAAGGAGATCCCGTGCAATCAACGACGATGTCGGATGTTCTGTCTGGCTGAAGTTCGGCAAGTTTCGTCGCAGGAATGCCAAGGTCTTCCAGAATTCGCAGCTTGAATTCATGTTTACCGACCACACGCACCTGGCAACCCTGAAATCGCAGCACCTGGGCGCACAGGTTCCCAAGACGGCCATCGCCGAGAATTGTCACAACTTCGCCGCCGGCGAGAGCGATTTGTTCCCCGATCCGGCAGGCGGCCGCGATCGGCTCCACGAAGACCGCGTCTTCATCGCTGACGTGGTCTGGCACAGCATGCAAATTTTGCTCAGGCACGATCACCGAATCAGCAAACGCCCCGTCGTGTGCCACGATGCCAATCACCGTTCGATTCGGACAGTGATTGGACAGCTGTCGGCGACACATTTCGCAGGCATGGCACGCGCAGTTGATCTCGCCAACGACCCGCTGACCAGCGAAGCGACCTGAACGAGCCACTCCCACGAACTCATGGCCCAGCGTTCCGTTGAATCCCATGTAGCCCTTGCAGAGCTGCAGATCCGTTTCGCAAATCCCCGCTTTAACGACATCAACAATAACGTCATCTGATTGCAGCGACCGCAGCGCAACGTTGTCCCGAAACTGCAGGGTTTGATCGAATACGACAGCTCGCATTGGGAATGCTTTCTACGGTGCGTAGATTCGAATGTTGTCGAAGTTGCCGGTGTCGTCGAATGAGCCAAATCCGACACGTCCCACGCCAAATGTCTTGTCAGTCGCGGTCATGACAGGCATTTTCATGTCGTCGAAGTAGACTCTGATCTCTCCGCTTTCGACGTTGCGTTCAAGTCGAACATTATGCCATTCGTCCGTCCACGGGGTGCCAGCGGTGGTCTTCATTGAGATTTTCGTGCGAGGTTTCTCGTTGACAATGAAGATTTGATTGGCATGATCGTCTGTCGCCTTGCCCAGATGCACGTAGTACAGATGGCTGTCGTCCTGATAGCCGAAAAACAGGCAAAGGTCGCGATGAGCGTAGTCCGGAATCGTTGACTGGACTTTGATGTCCATCGTAAACGTCCCCAGTTCAAGGTCGCGAATCAGATTCCGATTGAAGGGAGACCGAACGGGCGGATTAAATTTGCTGTCCTTGCGAATCAAGGATGCAAAATGGTTGCCATCCTGGTCGCCGAGTTTCCATGCGGTCATGTCCGTGGGTTCGTAGCGGTTCATGCTGCCATCTTCAAAGTCATGCTCATAAACGAGCTTCATTCCGTCCGGTGCGGGAACATCATCCGCATGGACGATGGAAGAAAGCGATGCGATCAGGAAGAATGCAGGCAGCAGAGTTCGACGAGTCATCTGAGAGTCCTTTTGTTACTCGGAAGTTTGGTGCTGGGCACTGTAGCCAGGATTCTGTTCTATTTCATGTGTGCTTCGATTGATTTGAGTCAGGTGCTGAAATTCCATGACGATCGATTATCAGCTGGAACCTTCGTTGTCGGTAGAAGAATTTGTCAGCGTGTTGCGGCGGTCAACGCTGGCAGAGCGGCGACCCATCGAAGACCCGAAACGCATCGAATTGATGCTCCGCAACGCCAGTCTGATCGTGACAGCGCGATCCGGTGCGCTGCTGGTCGGTGTCAGTCGCGCGATCACGGACTTCGCGTATTGCACCTATCTTTCAGATCTGGCTGTCGATGTCGAATTTCAGAAGCTGAGGATCGGCCGTGAACTGATTCACCGGACACACGAAGCCGCCGGACTCGCTACGCGGCTAATCCTGCTCGCGGCCCCAAAGTCAAGATCCTACTATCCGCATGTCGGCCTGATTCGACACGATTCCTGCTGGATGCTGGAACCCGTGAACTAAGCACACATGCACAAGTTTCGCAGGCGAGCGGCAGCAACAGTTTTACCGTAGGACGGCTTGATCCGTTCGGTCCTGTCATCTCTCTGTCCGCGAACTGCCGAGCGGACGAATTTCGAAAGGCAGATCCGTCGTAGCCGTCTGCAGACTGAACTGGTCGCGGACTCGAAGTCGCAACGTGTATTTTCCTGGCGACAAAGACGGCACGGTCAGTTCATAACTCTGAAAATAGTCCGTACGTTCCGTCGCGCACAGGTCTTCAATCTCCGGCAGGCGAATAGTCCGCGAGGCGATCGGCTCAGTTTCGCCTGCTCGCAGGAACTCGATCATCGCCGCGAACTCAGAACGGTACTGACCGTCCGGAGACATTTCGGACTTGTAGTTTTCAATCTCCGCATACAGCAACAGTGGCTGTCCCGCGTTGAATTCGGACGTCGGAAAAACGTTGAACATTCCGAAGCCATCGATGCGATTGCAGAAATTCAAACGACGAATCTTCAGTGATGACAATGGCTGGAGTTGACGCGACGCAGCGCGGACGTAGTCCAGCGTTTCCGCCAAATGTTCGCTTCGCTCCGTCGAATCATCGGTCCGACGATAGGCATCCACGGCAAGCATCATCGACTGCCAAAACTCCTGTTCTTTCTCGGGCAGAGCTTCGATCACGCGGATTGATTCCGCAGCCCGCCCGGCGACCAAATACAGCATCCGCAGATCGGTTTGCCGACGACGCCACTCCGCTTCATTGCGAGGTATTCCGTTCGGAAGCCGTGGCCACTCGGATAACTCCTGCTCCAACTGCGCAATGAGCGGTCCGAGCAGATCTTCGGAGCCTGGTGCCGAAACCTGTGCCGCAGGCGTATCCACCGAGGTGGTTTCGGCTTCGACCGGTTCAGGCAGCGGCGAAGTCGCGCCAACCGCAGCATTGACATTTTCAGGATCACGTTCGCGCAACAGACCGAAGGGATCAGTCCACCGCCGTGCTGTTTTTCGAGTTCGTTCAGAGATGATGTCTTCACGGCGAGGTATATAGAGTCCCCGCAACCGATCGAATACCCCCGGTTCTTTGGGGCTCACCTCATCAATTCCCGAGGCGGTCGCAGCGTCGTCGTTTAGGACGTCACCATCAGGCCCGACGGAGGCTTCGTTTGTCGGATCGACTTCATGGTCGACACGCGGGCGGTCAGCCGTGCGTGCATTATTACTGGTTCCCGGTATTGCCAGCGATGACTGAGATCCGTTCTTCCATCCATCCGGGAACGAAGAATCCCCGACCAACTCGTCTGTTGGCACTTCAGTTGAGGTCTCCGCGATCTTCGACTGAGGGATTCCCTGCCAGCCCGCTTCGCCAAGACTTAGGCTGCGGAGCGGCGCAGTGGTTTCTGAAAACTTCCTGGAGTTGCCGTAATTTGGCAATGTGGACGTTTTAGCAGATGAAATCCCCGCATTGCCCAGCGTTGGATTCGCGTTTTCCGCAGCCGCAGATCCATCACGCATCGGTGTGGAAGCATTCGGATCGAGCGGAAGCATTACGGGCCTGCCAAGACGTGCTCTTCGTTTCACGAATGAATGACCACTGGCGTAAATTGGCACAATGCCTTCAGAGGCGATTTCGTCAGCAGCCTCACCATCGATCGAAGGAGTAACGGTTTTTCGAGGACGGTAGTCAGCCTCAACTAACGTCCCTTCATTTTGTGGGAGCGTGTTTGATTCGGTGGAACTCTGTGAGCGGATCGTTGATGGTGTTTGCTTCAGCAGGCTGCTGTCAGCCAAAAGCCCATTCGCCAGCCACGAAGATGCGCAGCCTGGAATTGTGACCGCGAAGCTGAGGACAAACAGCAGTAACACTGCGTTCCACAGGCGGCTTCGTTCAGGTTCGCGAGGTTGTCGCAGCGCCTGAGGCATTCCGGCGGGGTGCTCCGGTAAAAAGTGAACGTCGGTCCAGGATGACGTTGTGTCAACGTCACTGAACTGTATTTCGCGGCGAAACTCTGGAACATCGGGATTTGTCAGTCCCGCCCCGTGTTGTAGAACTCGAAACCTCAGCACCGGCCAGTTCCGGCAGTTTCTGCCGCAGAGTTGACCTGCTGTTTGCTCGGGTTTCGCGTTGTTTTCATGAATTGCCGATATTGTCCGGCACGCGGTGGGAAATGAGGCTGGTAAGCCGGAGATGTCGGTCTCCGGTTGAGCCGGCCGAATCAGAGCCTACGTTCCTGGCTCGCTTAGCATCGCACGGCTTTTTAGAGTCGCCTTTCGCTCGGAACGTGCGTGTTATAACTTGCGTCTTTCGGGTTGGTAATGGACGAGGCAACGAGTCCTTCCGCTTTTCCTTACGGCAGGGACTCGTAGCCTCGTCCACTACCAGAAAGTGACGCGGCCACTCAAGTAGTAAATTGCACGTCCTCCGCGAAAGCAGCGTATTGGCAACTTTCGCGGAGAGGTTGAGAAAAAATCAAAAAGCAGCTTTTTTGACCTGGGTTTGGTGGAAGGAAGTGATTTTCTTCCCCAATTTGGAATGCTATCATTCCAGATCCTACAATTTCTTCACAGCCTCGGAGCGAAAGGCGACACTGATTTTCCGCTCGATGCTTAACCGACGCTTACGTGTTTTTAACTTAACACTTCGCTGTCTTCGACTTACTCACTCGAAACTCCTTTTTGCAAGCCCGTGGTTATGGCTTGTGATGATTCAATAGCACTGGATCTTAAAAGGAATGGTTTGTTTTATCTCATCCGATTGTACTGTCGGGGGAGCGCTTGATTGAGGGCTAGATACGAGGTCTCCATGAACCTTCATCGATTGGCAAGTCGGCTTGTTGTCTACACCGTTACTGGCCTCTGCACGGCGTCCATCGCACAAAGTGATGACGCAAAGGCCAGGCCCAACCTCGTGTTTATTCTGGCTGACGATCTGGGGTATGCGGAAGTGGGCTGCTACGGGCAGACTGTGATTCAGACGCCGCGTCTGGATCAGATGGCGAACGAAGGCCTGCGATTCACACGCTTTTACGCCGGAGCCACAGTCTGCGCACCTTCGCGAAGTGTACTGATGACCGGAATGCACCATGGCCACACGCGCGTTCGCGGCAACGCCGGTCGCACGAATCCAGCGGCCCAGGCGCTGCAGGACGGCGATGTCACGGTCGCCAGTGTGTTGCAGAAAGCTGGATATCGCACTGCGTTATTTGGCAAGTGGGGACTGGGCGACGCTGGTGTGGCGGAGTCGGGCCTGCCCCGCAAGCACGGGTTTGATGAGTTCTTCGGTTACCTCAGCCAGCATCATGCACACAATCACTTCCCGGATTTTCTGTTGCGAAACGAAGAGAAAGTCGCCCTGCCAAATAAGGTGACTCCTGTCGGCGAAGACGGTGGAGGCTACGCGACGGAAGCAGTGCAGTATGCGGATGACCTTTTCGCGGACGAGGCCCTGCGATTCGTCGAAGAGAACAAGGCAAGGCCATTTTTCCTGTACTGGAGCATGGTGGTGCCTCACGCGAACAACGAGCGGACCCGAGCACTCAAAAACGGCGCCGAAGTGCCGGACTTTGGACCGTACGCATCAGCAGACTGGCCGGAGCCGGACAAAGGCCAGGCGGCGATGATTACGCGGCTCGATGGTCATGTCGGACGACTGCTCGACAAACTGCAGGCGCTTGGGATCGCCGAAAACACGCTGGTCGTCTTCACCAGCGACAATGGTCCCCACAATGAAAGCAATCACGATCTGAAACGTTTTGATCCCGCTGGCCCGTATTCCGGGATCAAACGCAGCCTCACGGACGGCGGTATTCGAGTTCCCGCGATTGCGTGGTGGCCAGGCCATATCAAAGGCGGAACTGTAAGTCCTCACGTCGCGTATTTTGGCGACTGGATGGCGACGGCAGCGGAGCTGGCGAATGCAGAACAACCACCTGGCCTCGATTCAATTAGCTTTGTCCCGACGCTGTTCGGCAAACCAGAAATGCAGACAGATCATGAATTCCTGTACTGGGAATTTCACGAAGGCGGCTTCCGCCAGGCAGCACTCTACAAAGGGCGTTGGAAGGGAATCCGAACCGGCAGCCCCGACGCTGCCGTCCAATTGTTCGATACAGATTCAGACGTCGCGGAAGTCAATGACGTGGCGAAACAGCACCCCAAGATCGCAGCCACGATCGGCACCTGGCTGCAGTCGGCTCGAACTGACATCCCCGCATGGGAACCGAAATGGAAATCCGGAAACGGCGGAAAGTAAAAGTAGTGACTTGTTGCAGCCACGAATGGATGTTGGGTGGCCGGGGCTGGACTGAGCGAAGCGAAGGAAGCCCCGTGGTTTCGGACTAACGTCCTCCAACCCCGCCCAACGCCGTTGAGGATTCCTTATTCGTGGTCGCCCTGAATTCGTGGGGGAAAATGGTTCTGCGCGAAATGAAGTGCATGGTCGGCCCCGTACCACAAACGAGTTGTATTTGATGGATGCTGTGATTGAGCCTGAAAGGCTCGCACAAATCAGCCTGGGGCAAGAGAATCCGCGAATGCGGATGAACGCCGCCCCAGGTTGACGTACCATCCGAACACGAACCCTGAAGGGGTTCCACAATGCCGTTTTGTGTAGCCCTTTCAGGGCAAAACACATTGCTGCCGACAAAACCTGGGGCGTTGCCCCAGGCTGATATGTTGTGGCCCGTTGGGCCGAATCGCCTCAGGGGTTCAATTCGTACCGCCTCATTTGTCGGCGGGATTCTTGTGTGAACGGTCCCAGAAGCTCAACATGAAGACGACCATCACGACGAGCGCGAATCCGGCTGGGGCATACCAAAACTTTGAGAAATCAACTGCTCCTGTTTCTGCCACGATGCACTTCGGCTCCCACCAGCCAAATGCCTGAGCCCCAATCCCCAGACCCAATCCCTGCGTCAGCATCACAATCAATGATTGGGCCTGACTGCGAACTTCGGGACGGGCCTTTTGGTCGGTGTAAATCATACCAGTCACAAAGAAGAAGTCATAACAGATGCCGTGGAGCAGAATGCCCGCGAATACGGGCGCTGACAGCATCACACCGGTTTGACCGAATGCCATGCCCCACAATGCGTAACGCAGCACCCAGGCGGACATTCCGATCGCCAGCATCCATTTGACCCCAAGGCGGGCGAAGCAGAGTGGCATGATCAGCATGAAAAATATCTCGCTCATTTGTCCCGTGCTCATTGCTCCGGTGGTGGATCCGAAGAGCTGCACTCCCATCGCGTCCACAAAGCCATAGCCCTTGGCATAGTAGCCCGCCAGTGGAATGCAGATCAGGAACGAGGCCAGCGCGAACACAAGGAACGCTGGATTCGCGAGCATGGCCCATGCGTCTCGACCAAGAATCTTGCCAATTGAAATCGGCTCACCCTTCGCAGGCGGGGTCGTCTTTGGAAGTGTGAGGCAGTACACGGCCAGAATGGCGGACGCTATCGCTGCAGCGTGGAAGATATGAGGTGAATTGTCGGTGAATTTCAGTGTAGCCATCACAGCATCAAACGCCTGTTGCCCCACACTG
Source organism: Planctomycetales bacterium (assembly GCA_038214195.1). Classification (GTDB taxonomy): domain Bacteria; phylum Planctomycetota; class Planctomycetia; order Planctomycetales; family Planctomycetaceae; genus SXXK01. The sequence continues at coordinate 2,995 of JBBQSE010000168.1, read as the reverse complement.
ACCACTGCTTCATCCTTCGACAAATTTGCCGTCGCCAGTGCCGTCTGCGCCTCACTCAGAATCTTGCTCTCACCAGTAAAGAATCGGCAGCCCCACATCGCCCAGTTGCCCACGATCCAGCCGATGGTCCCCAGTACTCGAACGGCGGGGAACTGTTTTTCACCATTTGTCAGATGCTTGAAGGACAGACTGGCCGTCAGTCCTAGAGTTGGCATGAAGCACAACATATAGGCCAGCAGGCACAGAATCATAGGATGAGTGAACTGCGACAGCAGGCTGTCAGGAGCCCCGGCACTCGCCAGTGATGGGGCGAACCACAGCAAGCCGGCACCGATCAGATTCAGGATGGCCAGAACCTTTTCGGTGTTAAGGAATCGATCCGCTATCAGTCCCAGTGTCAACGGTGCCAGTATTGCCGCGAGCGGGGCGACTGTGTACGCGGCGGCGTCGAACGATCCCCCGGGACCCGCAGTTGTCATTCCGTGCTCTTTTAGGAATCCGTACATCGCCACATACCACGCTCCCCACACAAAAAACTGCAAAAACATCATGATGGAAAGGCGGGGAACGATCGTGGAATTCTGGTCGCTCATATGTTTGTGACCTGTCGGGGGGGATAAAAGAAGGAGGACGTGATACACACGTGTTTGGAGTTCGTATTTCCGGTGAACTAGTTCGACTGTCCCAAGTTCGTATCAAAGACCCCATCCGTGTTGGGGACTGTCGATTTAGTCGCAAAATCGTGAGCGGCAAGGCGCTAGCCGCCCGTTCTTCCAGTGTCTGCCGATCCCATACCGGCGGCTAGCGCCTTGCCGCTCACAAAACGGACTGCGAAAGGGCAGATGATGACAGGGAACAGGGGATCGGGCAACTATCAGCCGCTTGACACCTCGGAAATTTCCAACCGAACCCTGGATTGACAGCATCCGCGCCCGGCGAAACGAGACTGAATTCTGTTAGCGATGTACCTCTTGACTCACGCAAAGGACCATGACACGATAGACTGCCCTGCTGAACGACAGCACCAGAACTTCCTTATTTCGCTGATCGTCCCTGGCGCAGATCACTGATCGTGGATTTCTTTTAGTTTATGGCTACCCAAAAGAACAAAGCATCTCAGAAAAAAAGTGAAGACGAATCAGGTCGCAAGATCGTCTGCACGAATCGTCGCGCGCGACACGAATATGACGTGCTCGACGAAATCGACTGCGGAATTGTGCTTTCCGGCAGCGAAGTCAAAAGCGTTCGCAACAACAAGATCTCAATCGAAGAAGCCTACGCCCGCATCGATAACCACGAAGTCTGGCTCATCGACTGCGACATCGCCGAATACGCCCAGGCGTCGATCTACAATCACGCTCGTCAACGAAAGCGGAAACTCCTGCTGCGGCGACGTGAAATTCGCAAGTTCATTGAGAGCGCGGAGAACGACGGCCTGACACTTGTCCCGCTCTCCGTGTTCTTTCAACGTGGCCTCGTCAAGATCCGCCTTGGGCTCTGCAAAGGTCGCAAGCTGCATGACAAACGTCAGAAGATGAAAGAGCAGGACGCCCGCCGCGAAATGCGCGAAGCCCGAACGCCGTAGCGGATGTCTCAAACATCCAGAAAGCCAGCGGGCGGAAGTCTCGGTGAACACGTCGCTCAACGTCGGCACTCCGATTGCGTAATTGCCGCAAGATGCCCTGGAGACTCTGAAACGAGCGACAGCTCGAAACCCCGGGGGTTTATTCACTCCGTTTAGTCCAACCCCGCTCCCCCGATCCATCTGGTGCAAGCAGTCTGTGTGTTCGCCACACCGATAAAATGCGGTATTCAGGTTGGATGTGTCGCTCTTGGCGATCTGGCAGAGTCTGCGGATGCCCCAGAATTCTCCGAACGGTCATGAGTGAATGGCATGTGTGCGGGAACGAAACCGACTGTCTCTTCATCACAACTGGAATATTTGTCGAAACCCACTGTATCCGTAGAAGACATTTCTACGGCAACGTGTGACTTTCGGCTGCGACCGTCACAGGCGGTGGTTCACGAATCTGAGACATGACTGATTCAGATTCACGCCGGGAATCCACGTTGCGGAGCTTCGCTGTGATCAACTGCAGGATCACGGCGAGGCATTCCCGAGCATTCGGGATTTGTCTGACAGGACTCTGGAGAACAGCAGGATGCTGGCACGATTATTGCGCCGTACAACTTGCCGACATGCGACGTGGCTGATTCTGGCCGCGCTGGGGATGACTTCGTTGTCGGGCTGTTCGCGTCAGTTTTGGCGTAAACAGGCTGATAAGGATTCCTACGGCGCGATCAGTGAGAAGCTCAACAATCCTCACTGGGAACTGCCACGCACCGACCTTACGGCGGATGATCGCAGCCGCTTTTATGATCCGTATGATCCGGACAAGGAACCACTGCCTCCGGACGATCCCGCCGCGCATGAATTCATGCACAGTGTCAACGGAATCAAAGGCTACAAGAACTGGCATAAGCTTGGCAGGGCTCTCGCCATTGAAAATCCATCCTGGCTGGAACCCTACGGTATTGAAGTGCAATCCGGTGACCCAGTCGTTGGGCATTCCGAGGTCAAGTTGCTCAAGGTTACGCTGCCGGAGTTGGTGGATCTAACCTACATTCATAACCGCGAATACCAGACGAACCTAGAAGACCTGTATTTGAGCGCACTCGCGCTGACTCAGCAACGGTGGAATCTGGGAGTTCGCTATCTGGGAGGGACGGGTGCGCAACCGGGCTCATCACTTCGCGCCCCTCTTTCAAAAAATGGCTCGCCGGGACTATGGTCACAGAATTTCGGAGTCAGCCAAAACCTTGCCGCCGGTGGTCAGGTGGCGGTGGAGATTGCGAATACCGTGACCTGGGCGTTTGGTCAGCACGGGACAAACCCGGCGCCGACGATCGGTTACAGTGTGACTCAGCCATTGCTGTTCAGGGCGGGCCGCAAGATCGCGCTGGAGCCGCTGACTCAGGCGGAACGTACGGTACT
>JBBQSE010000167.1:0-15085 GCA_038214195.1 Planctomycetales bacterium | reverse complement strand
CAATGCCCTCCACCATCAGTGGAACATGTGGGCTTGCGGAGTCGTCCGTGACGATCGTCACAATTTCCCGAATTCTGCCCGGCTTGGCCGAGGGAGACAGAGTCATTGTCAGGTCAAAATTCGCCGTTCCAAGACCAGGGTTGCGTCCGGTTTCCTTCAAGACGGCATTGAGATCTTTATTGGAATACTTGACGTCCAGAATTGTCCAGTCCGCGCGACCTGCGTACTCGATCCGGCAGGTCACCTGACCGCCAGTTCCGACTTCCGTTGAGCCAAAGTCAATTTTTCCAGGCTTGAAGACAACATCGGTGCGAATATAAGCACGAATCGGAATCCGCACGGACGCAAACTGCGGGGCATCAAAGTTAATCGTCAGGCTGGTATCCCGCTGCTGCTTGAATGAGCGAGTATCCATACGAACTTCAATGGTGGCTTTATCGCCCGGCTGCAAAACAGTCTGCGAAGGAGGATCTGCCTTCGCACACAGGCAAGCGGTTGAAGTTCCGGAAATATGCACGACCACCTTGGTCGTGTTTTCGATTTCGACTACCTGCAAAGCCTCCGAACCTGTCGCGATTACTCCGAAATCAATTTTCTTCGGCTCAACAAGTCGGTCGGCCCAGGATTCCTGTGCGATCACAGACGACGCACTCGCAACGACCACAGCGATCCCTGCACACAAGGTTGCAAATTTCTCCAGCATGATGTCACACCCAATTGATGAGAGATTTTCAAAACGCACTCAATGAGTTTCCCGTCTCAATAAATGCGGGCAGTTGGAAATCACCAAACAGCGATGAACCCGAATTCATCGTCTTCATGAATTCATCGCCGTACTTCGCGATAATTGCTGTCTCTGCGGCCCCAGACACAGAGTTTTTCCAATCAATGGGCATTATAGCAGCCCGACTTCCAGTGCTGTAGCCCTTGGTCGTGAATTCCTGTGACGGGGGCTTGAGCTGACTTGCAACCGGTTCATCTAAGGCGTGCCAAAAGCCCAAACCCCGGAACTGACGCGGAGCTGAAATTAAGATAGTGAATGTGCGCAATATGGAGCGATCGCGAATTTTCGAAAGTCGCGAGTCCGCGAATCCATCGTCGGATTGCCTCCGTGAGCACGAGGCTGCTGTGCAAATCGGGCAGATCGGCAGAAACATCCTGGCATCTGATCGCTGCAGCAATTATAGCCGAAACATTTGGACTAAGGCATCGACACGATCGAGCAGCTCAAACCGCCCGCTGCCGGAACGTAGGAATTCGCGGCGTAGTCCATCACCATTCGGTCAGCGTTGAACCGCCAGCCCAGTGTTCGAATGGCGCGTTTCATGTAGGCGATCCAGCCTTGTGGCAAATGGTCGCTGTCTCTCTTATAGAACAAGGGAATGACTTCCTCCGTGAGCACGCGATACAGATCTTCTCCATCACGGGCGTCCTGAATGTCCTGGTTCGCATGAGTGCGACCTGTGCCGATGGCAAATCCATTCTTTCCGTCCCATGCTTCAGCCCACCAGCCGTCGAGCACCGAGCAATTCAGACCGCCATTCAGAACGACTTTTTGACCGCTTGTCCCTGATGCCTCCAGTGGCCGCCTCGGGTTGTTAAGCCACACATCGACACCCTGCACCAGAAACCGCCCCATATCGATCGCGTAGTTTTCCAGGATCAGCACGCGGCCCCGGAATGGTTCCTGGCGTGTCAGCTTAAAGATCTGTTGGAGAATCTGCTTGCCGCGTTCATCTGCCGGATGCGCCTTTCCGGCAAAGATGAACTGAATCGGGCGATCAGTATCGGTAATCAGCTTCGCCAGAAAATCCAGATCCTTCAGAATCAGATCGGCTCGCTTGTACGGCGCGAACCGCCGTGCAAAGCCGATCGTCAGCGCCTGCGGATCGAACAACTGTTCCATATCAGCAATCACCGACCTGTCTTCACCACGACGCGTGGCCTGTTCAACAGCCTTGCGGCGTGCGTAGTTAATCAGTCGGTTTTTCAGCGAGGCGTGAACTTCCCAAAGTTCACCCGGCGTAATACTCTCAAAACTTCGCCAGACATCGGCTTCGCCTGTGCGCTGATACCACTGCTCCGGCAGCACGCGGTCATACAGAACTCGCATCTGACCGGCCAGCCAGGTCGGCACATGCACACCGTTCGTGATGTGCCCGATTGGAATCTCTTCCACGCTTCGCCACGGCCAAAGGCTGGCCCACATCTCGCGACTGACGACTCCGTGCAAACTCGAGACTCCGTTCGCAATACGGCACAGTTTCAGCGCCAGCACGGTCATGCAGAACGTTTCGCCGCCATTTTGAGGATCGACCCGACCGAGTCCCATCAGGCCGTTGATGTCGAGTCCCAGCGTATCGCCGAGCGGGCCGAGGTGCTCTTCAATCAGTCCCTGATCAAACCTGTCATGACCAGCCGGAACCGGAGTGTGCGTTGTAAAGGCACAGCGAGATGCGGTATCCCGCATTGCCCGGTCAAACGGAAGTCCGTCTTCCTGCATTCTCTGCCGAATCACTTCCAGTGGCGCAAAGGCAGAGTGACCTTCGTTCATGTGGATCACGTTCGGCAGGATGCCCACAGCCTTCAGGGCTTTTACGCCACCGACGCCCAGCAGCAACTCCTGACGAATTCGGGTGCGCTGATCGCCACCATACAGTCGCGCCGTCAGCTGACGGTCTTCCTCACGGTTTTGAGGAATATCGGTATCCAGCAGATAGAGCGGGATGCGTCCAACCGCAAGATGCAGCACGCGCGCATAGATTAGGCCGGTTCGTGTTTCAATCGACACCACAATTGGACCGGCGTCGTTCTTCGCTTCCGTCAGCGGCAGCGAAATGGCGTCAAGGCGAGGATACGATTCTTTCTGCCAGCCTGCGGCATCGAGCGCCTGAGTGAAATAGCCTTCATGATAAAACAGTCCAACGCCTACCAGCGGAAGACCAAGATCCGACGCGCTTTTCAGATGATCGCCCGCGAGGACACCCAGTCCCCCTGAATAGATGGGCAGTGATTCGTGCAGGCCGAATTCCGCCGAAAAATAGGCGACTGGCCCCTGCCCAAGAATCGCGGCGTGAGTCGCCCCCCAGGTTGTATTCGCCGCCATGTATTCACAAAATCGCCGGAACGCCCAGTGAATCCGCGTATGCAGTACGGCTTCGCGAGCGCGTTCTTCCAGCTTCTCCGGAGAATACTGACTCAACAGATGCACCGGGTTGTGGTTCACCTTTTCCCACAACTCCGGATCTATTAGACGAAAGACGTCGGTTACTTCAGGGTCCCAACTCCACCACAAATTCGCCGACAGCGCCGAAAGTTTTTCGTGAATGGATACCTGAGCCTCTTTCCGAGCCATCTTGCTTCCCCGCGATTACATAAAACGCACGCGATCAAAATTCCGCAGTCCCTTTGTGATCATTCACAAACACGTCACTGCGATGCTGGCCACGCAATCCAAGGCGGGAGTATACAGGTCACACATGCCGCGTCGAGGCTCTCAAACGACAAAAGGGCTTGCCAAAAACCGGCAAAGCCCCTTGTAGTTGTGTTTTAACTCCCGGTTTTCAAAACAGTCAGGCAATCGCCGCCTGTTGAAAACGGCGCCTGTTGAAAACGCCACCCTGCGGTCTTACCGGGAGAGTTTTACGTGCCGTCTTTTAAGTCGTCGTGCCTTTGCACTGGCCGGACGCCTGCCATGGTTGGCCTTGTTGAGTTTACGACCGTTCTTTGCCATGAGTCAAATTCCTGAAGTCTTGTCGAGACGCTTTTCTATATCTGATCTGAATCAGCCGCCTGTGGACACAATGTTCAAAGCCGGGTGAAGAGTCTTCGGTAAAATTGAAGTGGGGTAGAATAACGGCCCTTCTCGTTTGAGAAAACCCACGTGTCGGTCGATTTTCACCGATTTCGAGTGGTGGGAGTGAGAAAACACGGCCAAGAGTGGTCGCGAAACGTCTTGTCCCTGATTTCGCATCCGCACAATTGTCTCCTTCGACCGTCACATACTGGCCGGAACATACTTTCCGTGTACACTCCCGGCTTTCTGCACCAACTGCGAATAGTAGTGTTATGGATAACTTTGAGGTTGAGTCTGCCGAACAGCTTCGACTGGAGATGGAGGAAGCGAGAGCCGAAGGTGCCAACTGGAAGCACTGGGGCCCGTACCTATCCGAACGGCAATGGGGCACCGTCAGCGAAGATTATTCCCATGATGGCACGCCGTGGTCGTCTTTTCCCCACGATCATGCCCGTGGCCGCGCGTATCGCTGGGGCGAAGATGGTCTCATGGGTATCAGCGATCGTCAGTGCCGTCTGTGCTTCGCGTTGGCGCTCTGGAACGGTCGGGATCCGATTCTGAAAGAGCGGCTGTTTGGCGTCAGCGGCTATGAAGGAAATCACGGCGAAGACGTCAAGGAGGAATATTTTTACCTCGATTCCACTCCCACGCATTCGTACATGAAGGCGCTCTACAAGTATCCGCAGTCCGAATATCCGTATGCGAAGCTGGTCGCCGAGAATCAGTATCGCAGCCGGAATCTGCCCGAACTGGAACTTGTCGATACGGGTGTCTTTGATCGCAATCGATACTTTGACGTCACGGCCGAATATGCCAAAGCCGGTCCGGACGACATCCTGATCCGCATCACGATCGCCAATCGCGGCCCGACTCTGGCGACGATTCATGTCCTGCCGACGCTGTGGTTCCGGAATACCTGGACATGGGGCTCGGAATACGAAGGCGGCTGGCCGAAGCCTCAGATGTCCCTCGACGAACACAACCATGTCGTGGCCGAACATCTGACGCTGGGACGGTACGTTCTTGCCGCTGAATCGCATGCCGTCGGCAAGCCGGTCCGCTGGTTGTTCACGGAGAATGAGTCCAATCCCAAATATCTGCATGATGCGAAACTGGCGGGAAAATACTACAAGGATGCATTCCACAACTACCTTGTCCACCGGGAAATCAAATCGGTCAACCCCGAAGACGAAGGAACAAAAGTCGCCGCCCTGCATCGTGTGATGCTGCGTGCCGGCGAAGAAACAACTCTGCACCTGCGACTTTGGAATACCGCCAAAGAACCGGCGGACGTGTTTGGATCCTCGTTTGCCGACATCTTCGAACGGCGCATCGCGGAGGCTGATTGCTTCTACACGAATCGAATCCCTGGTGACATCCCAGCGGAGTCCCGTCGAATTCTGCGGCAGGCCTATGCCGGGCTGATGTGGTCGAAACAATTTTATTACTACGTGGTGCGTGAATGGCTCAACGGCGATCGCAACATGCCCGCAGTCCCGGGTTCACGGCGACCAATTCGCAACAGCGACTGGCAGCATCTGTTCAATCGCGACATCATTTCGATTCCAGACAAATGGGAATATCCCTGGTATGCGGCATGGGATCTGGCGTTTCACATGGTGCCGATGGCGGACATCGATAACAGTTTCGCCCGCGAGCAACTGATCCTGTTCCTCCGTGAATGGTACATGCACGCCAATGGCCAAATCCCGGCCTACGAATGGAACTTCAGCGACGTCAATCCGCCCGTTCACGCGTGGGCCTGCTGGCGGGTCTACAAGGGGTCTGGTCCTCCGGGGCGTCGTGATCGACTGTTCCTGGCCAGAACATTTCAAAAACTGCTTGTCAATTTCACATGGTGGGTCAACCGCAAAGACCTGCTGGGCAAGCATGTTTTTACCGGCGGATTCCTGGGACTCGACAACATCGGCGTCTTTGATCGGTCAAAGCCGCTGCCAACCGGCGGTCATCTGCATCAGGCTGACGGTACCGCCTGGATGGGCTTCTTCTGCGCCCGGATGCTGACCATGGCCCTCGAACTGGCGAGCGAAAATGCCGAGTATGCGGATGTCGCTTCCAAGTTTTTTGAACATTACATCGAAATCGCGGACGCCATGAATTCCCACAGCGATGTCGGACTCTGGGATGAACAGGACGGATTCTATTACGACCATCTCTACAACAACGGTCAACACATCCCGCTGCGAGTCCGTTCGATGGTGGGCATCATCCCGTTGTTTACCTCAATCATCCTGAGCGACCACATCCTCGACAAACTGCCGGGATTTCGCCGGCGAATGGAATGGTTTCTTGAACACCGCAGTGATCGCCTGCAGAACATCACCTTCATACAGCGTTCGGCCGTGGCCGATGAAACACGCCCCGCGCGCGGACTGCGGCTGCTCGCCATCCCGACACGTGAACGCATGGAGCGAATGCTGAAGTATCTCCTCGATGAAAAGGAGTTTCTGTCTCCGTACGGCATTAGATCGATGTCAAGGATTCACGAAAAACAGCCCTTCGTGTTCCACGTTCATGGCCAGGAACACCGGGTCCATTACGTTCCCGGAGATTCCGATTCGTCAATGTTCGGCGGCAACAGCAACTGGCGGGGGCCGGTCTGGTTTCCACTCAACTATCTGCTGATCGAGGCCCTTGAGCGTTACGACGAATTTTACGGCAACGACTTCCAGGTCGAATGCCCGACGGGCTCAGGAGTGAAGATGACGCTGGGGCAGGTCGCTGAGGAACTGATGCGACGCCAGATCAGTCTGTTTGAGCCCGACGAGAACGGCAATCGCCCATGCCATGGCGAGGATTCTCGATTCCGCGAAGATGAACACTGGAAAGAACTGCTGCTGTTTCACGAGTATTTCCACGGCGAAACAGGTCGGGGCCTCGGAGCGACTCATCAAACCGGCTGGACCGCACTCGTCGCAAAACTGATCCGCAAGCTGCACCGTCGAACTGTGCAGGGCACCGGGCAGCCGGACCCCGACCTGCCCGTTGGAATCTGACGGCACAGGGTATAACATCCAGTCGTGTTTATTCTGGCAGCGACCTGGTTCTGAACCCCAGTCATCAACGAGACCATCCAATGACATTTCACCACTTCATATCCTGTATTTCGCTGTTTGCCGTGACGCTTGCCAATGACACCCACACTGCGATCGCTCAAACGACGGCATTGCCACTGATCTTCGACACCGACATTGGCAATGACTGCGACGATGTGCTGGCGATGGGTGTGATTCATGCGTTGCAAAGTCGGGGGCACTGCCGTCTGATAGCGGTGACGATCACGAAGGATCACGACCAGTGCGCGCCGTTTACGGACGCCATCAACACGTTCTATCATCGTGGCGATATTCCCATCGGCGTTTGTCGCAGCGGCATCACGCCGCAGCAAAGCCGATTTACGGGACTGGTAACGGAGCGGGATAATGGTGTCGATCAATATCCGCATGATCTGCGTTCCGGAAAGGATGCTCCAGATGCCGTCACCGTTCTGAGGAAGGCACTGGCGGCGGAAGCGGACGGAAGTGTTGTGATTGCCCAGGTTGGATTTTCCACAAATCTCGCCAATCTCCTCAAGTCTCCGCCTGACGAAATCAGTCCGCTCAACGGCCACGACCTCGCGCGGCAGAAAGTCAAACTGCTCTCTGTGATGGCGGGAGCGTTTGCTCCTATCAACGGCAATGAACATCTGGAATATAACGTCACAGAAGATGTTGCGTCTGCGAAAGTACTCGCACAGCAATGGCCCACACAGATCGTGTACAGCGGTTTCGAAATCGGCCTCGCGGTTCCCTTTCCAGCGACGAGCATCGAGCAGGACTTCAACTATGTGGCTCATCATCCGCTCAAGCAAGCCTACATCCTGTACGAACCACCTCCGCATAATCGACCAACGTGGGACCTGACGAGCGTGCTGTACGCCGTGTTTCGGGATCGAGAGTACTTCGGGATTTCGGCTCCTGGAACGGTCACTGTCGATGATCGCGGAGCAACGATACACACTCCATCGGACAGCGGCCTGCATCGCTTTCTGACGCTGACGAGTGACCAGCAAATCCGCGTCACGGAAGCGCTGGTGCAACTGTCAAGCGAGCCGCCGCATTGAGCACTCACGACAGAATTTCACGGATCACATTGCCATGCACATCCGTCAGTCGGAAGTCTCGGCCGGCGTAGCGGAATGTCAGTTGCTTGTGATCGAAGCCGAGACAATGCAGCATCGTCGCGTGAAGATCGTGGACGCTCACCGGGTTTTCGACGGCCTTGAAGCCGATATCATCAGTTGCGCCATAGGTTGTGCCGCCTTTGATGCCGCCGCCAGCGAGCCAAACGCTGAATCCCCAGTGATTGTGATCGCGGCCGGATTGTGGTTTGCCGTCGCCGGACAATTCCACCGTCGGTGTTCTGCCAAATTCGCCGCCCCAAAGAATCAGCGTGTCCTCAAACATGCCTCGCTGCTTTAGATCCGTCATTAAGGCCGCGATTGGCTGATCGATCTGCCCCGCAAGATTTCGATGAGCGGCCTCAAGTCCAGCGTGATTGTCCCACGGCTGACCGGCACCGTGCCACAACTGCACGTAACGGACGCCTCGCTCAAGCAGCCGCCGCGCAATCAACGTTTGCCGCGCGTGGACGCCATCACCGTACATCGAGTGAATGTGTTCGGGCTCGCGACTGACGTCAAAAGCTTCAGCGGCGTCCCGCTGCATGCGGAATGCCAGCTCGAAGGACTGAATCCTCGCGTCGAGTCGCTGGTCGATTCGTGCCGCTCGATGTTCGGCATTTAGCTGAGCGAGCAGTCTCAGCTGGCGACGCTGAGCATCGGTTGTAATCTGTGGATGTTCGATGTTTTCAATGAGCTTGCTCAGTTCCTGATGCTGTGAATCAATGTACGTGCCCTGATACGCGCCCGGCAGAAACGCGGATTGCCAATTCTCGTTATCTTTGATTGGCAGGCCGTTGGGGCACATCGCGACGAAGCCCGGCAGGTTCTGGTTTTCCGTTCCCAGTCCGTACAGCACCCACGCGCCCATACTGGGCCGAGGCTGCACGGAATCGCCACAGTTCATGAGCATGAGTGAAGGCTCGTGATTCGGAACCTGCGCATACATCGACCGAATTACAGCAATGTCATCCATGTGCTGCGAAGCCGTCTTCGCGAACAGTTCGCTGACCTCAATTCCCGACTGCCCGTACTTTCGAAACTCAAACGGCGACGGGAACGCGGCCCCGGTCTTGCGTTCCGTTCTGAGATTGTCGCCGAGCGGCTGACCGGCGTATTTTTCGAGCAGTGGTTTGTGGTCAAACGTATCGACATGCGACGGACCACCGTTCAGGAAAAAGTGAATCACGCGCTTCGCACGCGGCTGAAAATGCGGAGGTCGCGCGTCGAGTGATCCATGTGCGGACTCTTCCGCCGCCAGCACGCGTCCGTCATCCCGCAGGACCTGAGCCAGCCCGATCGCGCCAATTCCGAGCGCCGAACGGGTCAGCAAGCTTCGGCGATTCAGGATGGATAAATCCAGATCCGGCTGTCGCGGAGATTGCTGTAAACTTTGTGGCAATGAATTGTGTGGCATTGCGTGTCTCGAAAGGCAGGAAGACAGGGCGGGAGACTTGCATCGTATCGAACACGCCGTGAGAAGTCTTCGCGAGTCTTACCAGAAAGCACAAAATCCCCATGCGTCATGTCGTCAATTGACGTCCCGGAAGCAGCAATTGCCTTTCCGAGATCACCGTCAGCGGGGAGACGCGCACGTTCACGCCAGCACACCACGCTGCATGATCCGGTTTTGCGAGGTCAAGATTATTGCACCCGATTGCCGTCGTCAGCGTCTGCGTTCCGGAGACTGAGGTCGGCGTGATGATTTGGTACGGTTGGTGATGCACGCGCCCGGTGCTTAATCGCTGCTTACCGTCCGACGCGAACAGCAGGTATCTCTCCACCAAAAAATGTTCCAGCGTTTTGGGCTCCGCCGGGACGGGATTGATATCTGGCAACTGGACCGAAATTTCGTATTCTGCGGCCGGAGATTCGCGACGAAGTCCCGTGTAGTCGATGCCAGTTGGAACGGACCGCCCTGCTTCCTGGCGGGCATTCAGCGACATCTTCGCGAATATGTACGGCAGATGCCAGAACGTTCGAGCGACATTAACGGCAAGCCGACTGTTGGCATCCAGTGAAAAGAACCAGACCCCGGATACACCTCGGTTATCAACGACGTAAGTTCGTACGTTGGTTTCCAGAAACCACGAGACCCCCGGAACGGGTGTTGACCACCAAGGACGAACACGCTCCATCGAAAACGGCACGACACCCAGCCAGGCGCTGCCATCAAATTCCTCAACCGTCAGTCCCTCCGGCAGCAGACACTGCAAGTCCGCCGCAGCCACACGCCAATGCAGGAACGTAAGCATTGCCCAGCGTTGGTAACCAGCAGTCCGCAGGTTCGATTCCATTTAATTTACTTTCCTGCCGGGCCAATTCTCCGGATCGTACAGAAGTTTGAAGAATACTTCCGGAAGAACGGCGCTGACAGGAGTAAGACCGCAGGAAAAATGAATTTGCAACGTGGTAATTGTTGCGATGGTCCCAGAATTGCCACAAAGCATCGAGCGATTTATTATTGTCTTATCAGCCGGAACGCGCTAGCGTCCGGTTCTCTAAAAACCGGAGCTAGCTTTTTGCGGCTGATTCAGTCACGACACTTATTTACCTCTGAATGCTTACCTGATTCTCCGATCCGCAAATCAACAATCTGCAGACTGAATCAAAATCAGATCTGAGCCAGACCTTCAGCTCGCTCGACGGGAACACCGAACATTGAGCGATCCGATGGACGTGGAGCACGGATGTCACGCGACACGGAAGAATTCTCACTGTTTCTCGCATCATTCAGTTCGCCCGACTGACCATAGAAGTACGGACGACGCAGATCCATGTCGTTCTGATTGTAACGCGATGGGCTCTGCACATTGTTGAGGTTGCGGGTTGCGGCACGCGGTGTCCAGTTATTGTTCTCATTGTCGAATTCCGCCTGGCGAAACGGATCGGCGACGTTTGATCGCGTGTTGCGCGGTACCCGATTTCCCGAGACTCCGTAATTCTGTCCCGGAGTTGTGCGAGCATTCAGATTCTGCCGACACTGGCCGTTCGGACAATTTCCGCCGACACTCTGCCCGTTGTCGCACCGGCCATTGGCACAATTCGCACACTGACCGTTCGCACAAGCTGCACATTGTCCGCTTGCACAGAGACCACTGGCACACGCGCCGGCAGGGCAATTGCAATTGGAGCAGGTTCCCGATGTGCAGCGACCATTGGCACAAGTATCTGGCGAGCCGTATCCGGCCTGTTTGCTTCCATTGGAACATTGTCCGTTCGCACAGGAGCTGGAATTGAGACCGATCGCGTTGTAGCCCTGCTGTGCCCCATAACCTGTATTCTGATTCGCGGTGGGTCGAACTCCGGTCCATTGCTGCGGAACAGGCAATCCCAGAAACGTACGCGATGGACCGCTGTTTGACGGGCGATAGTCCTGAGCCTGGGCAGAAACTGACGACACAAACGCGACGGCGACAAACATCATTGAAACAGTTTTCAAAGTCTTCATAGTACTTCATTCCCTTGTTCACAGTTTTCAATTGGAAGGCTTAGAATCGCAACGACGGGCGACTCCGCCAGAATTCACTTGAATCTCGATTCCACACCGAGTGATTTGAACTCTGCGAAACAACAATCGCGAACCGCGTGCCAATATCGCAGCGATCCGAATTGATCAGAATAAGTGCTCCTTTCGTAAGAGAAGGCGCAACAAAAATCAAATCGCCGCGTCGAATCGATGGCATGTCGTAGTCGCTTTGAGATCGGTTTGATGGCAGGCAGAAACGCCGACACACAGGCAAGTGTAAGACGAGCCCGGATTGGCCTTCATGGTCTGCAAGGTATGGGAAGACTGCGCAGATAATGCGGCCCGTTGGCTGGGCGGATCTTTATAGGATCAAGTCTTCATTCAACGGTGGTTCGTTTCGCCGCAGAAAAACACCTGAAGAATATCACGCTGCACTCGCCAGAAAACGCCCCCCGTCCATAGCCGAATTTCCAACGGTGGAGCGTCCGGCGACTTTGCGCCCCTATGTCGGGCCAATGGGCTGAAGCGGGCAGCGACTGGCGACGAAGGTGTGCGATTCGCCGTCGTTTTCGAAGTCCACCGTGACTGTCGCACGGTGCGACCCTCCAGACACTTCGGTGATCGTGCCTCGACCGTAACGCGGATGGCGGACGAGCATGCCTTCCCGAAACATCGTCGCAGTTCCCGGATCGCCAGTTGCCACAGCATCCGGAATCGACAGCTGTTCCTGTTTCGCGGCAAGTTCAGCTGCCGTCATGAGTAGTTTTCTATCGCCACCAGCCTGAGCTGCCGCAAAACGTCGCCGCGCCTGTTCGAGTCGCTGATCAAGCAATGCTGCAGTGACGGGCGGTGGTGTGGCGACGGATGATTCATGCGAAATCGCTCCGTAAAGTTCCGGGACAAACGGACTGGAGATCGTGGTCCGTCGCATGCCGCGAAATGTTCGTTCCGACGTCTGCGTCAGTGTCAGCTCCTGCATGGCCCGTGTGATGCCGACAAACAACAGTCGTCGTTCTTCTTCGAAACTCGCTGGATCGCCGTCGCGCACGGCGCGTTCGTGAGGTATCAGGCCACTTTCGATGCCGATGATGTACACGGCGGGAAATTCCAGGCCTTTTGAAGCATGCAGCGTCATCAGTGTCACGGCACCGCGACTGGCATCGACGCTGTCGGCTTCGTTACTCAGCGAGGCGAGTTCCAGAAAGCCCTGAAGTGACGGGATGTCGTGCGCACTGCCTGGCAGAACAGCTCGCGTATCGGCGTCGGCGTTGTCTTCCTCTTCCAAATCTCCCGCTGCATCGTATTGCCGCGCGGCGGAGACGAGTTCAAACACATTGGCGGCCCGGTCGATATCGACTTCGTCGGATTCTTCACGCCAGAGTGACAGGTAGTCGATATCGGAGATCAGACGTTCAATCAGCGGCGCGACGCGACCGTCGGCGGACGTCTCGTGCAGCTTCTGAATCAGATCCACAAACCCCGCCACCGCTTTGCTGCTGCGACCGTTGAGGCCACTTACCGTACTCACTTCACACGCCGCATCGAACAAACTCACACCGTACTTTTTCGCGTGACCCCGAAGTTTCAGCAGTGTCGTATTGCCGATACCTCGTGCCGGCCGATTAATGATGCGTTCCATCGCCGAATCATCCGAGAAGTTTTCGATCAGCCGCAGGTAGGCGACCAGATCGCGCACTTCGGCGCGTTCGTAAAAGGAATATCCGGCAGCAACCTGAAACGGAACGTGATGCCTCGAAAGTGCCGTTTCAAACAGCCGCGATAGCGCGTTGACTCGATAAAAGACAGCGAAATCTGAATAATCCTTCTCGCCGGTCTTCACACGGGCGGCAATTTCTGCAGCCACGCCGTCGGCTTCGGCATCTGCGTTTTCAAACAACAACAGCCGCACTGCGGCACCTTCAGGATTGTCCGTGGTCAGCTTTCCCCGATGCGGTCGGCGGTTATTAGAGATCAGCTGATCGGCGCACTTCACGATTCGCTTTGTGCTGCGAAAGTTCTGATCAAGCGACACGATTTGTACGTCCGGAAAATCACGTTCGAATGTCGTGATGTTGCCCGGTCGAGCGCCGCGCCAACCGTAGATCGACTGATCCGGATCGCCGGTGGCGCAGAGATTTGGATAGAGCTGCGACATCGCCTGCACGATCCGATACTGCGCGAAGTTCGTGTCCTGGTACTCATCCACCAGAATGTATCGAAAGTGCTGATCCAGCTCTTCACGGATGTGTTCGTCATCTTCGAGCAGGTTCACAACATGCAGCAACAGGTCATCGAAATCGACGGAGTTCTGTTGCCGCACTCGGGCTTCGTATAGCGGAAACACCTGATACACGATCGCATCCAGTGGATTGCCGACGCGCTGCTCGAACTGTTGGCGGAACAATTCCGCAGTGATCATGTCGTTGCGGGCACGGCTGATGCGGCTGAGGACGCGACCGGGCTCATGGAACACGCCGTCGAGCCTTTCTTCCTTCATGATGTTCCGGATGAGAGTGACCTGATCGGATTGATCCAGAATCGTAAAGTTCTCCCGCAGGCCGACGTTTTCGGGCCAGCGTCGCAGCAGCCTGGAGCAGAATCTATGAAAGGTGCTCACGCGCACTCGCAGCCCACCGAGCAGTCGTTCGATGCGGGCTGCCATTTCCCGCGCGGCTTTGTTGGTGAACGTCAAAGCCAAAATCTGATCAGGCTGCACGCCGCGTTGCAGCAGTCGCACGATCCGATGCGTAATGACCCGTGTTTTTCCCGAGCCCGGCCCAGCCAGAACCAGCAGCGGTCCTTCAAAATGCTCGACAGCTTCCTGCTGGGGTTCAGTCAGTTTGGCGTTCTGGATCGTGGAATTGAGCGACATTCGTTGTCTGGTTCTACATACAAGTAAAAATCCGGTGGCCCGGCATTCTATGCGGGAAGTGCGGGATTCTCAATTGCCTGGGCGTTGCATGGCGCATCCTGAAACGTGAAACCGGATATTCCACCACGCTTCACGATGTGCTTCTTTCCGTGTTTTCAGTGTATTCTGCGGTTGTAAATGCGATCCGCTCATGATCCCATTGATGACTCGAATTCTAACGCAGAGAAGCGTTCGCCTTAAAATACGTATACACTCTCGGCGGTGGCTTCCGCTTCGATTGCCTGAGGTTGAATCAATGACTGCAAACGCATCCAAAACCCGTACCGAATTGTGTTCGACACGCTGCGTGCCGTGCGAGGGCGGTGTTCCGAAGATGACGATTGAGGAATCGACGGCGCAACTGAAAGAACTGTCCGGATGGGAATTGCTGTCCGGCCCCGATCGGATTCGCAGGTCGTGGGTTGTCCGCAACTTTGTGGCAGGGATGAAGTTTTTTGAGAAGGTAACCGTGCTTGCTGAAGCTGAGGGACATCATCCCGATCTGCATCTCGTCGGCTATCGCAACGTATCGATTGAAATCTGGACCCACGCCATTGATGGCCTGTCTCTGAATGACTTTATTCTGGCGGCCGGAATTGATGAATTGCCGATTGAATTAAAGAATGCATAATTTCGCATCACCGCACTGCGGACACGTTCTTCAGGTGCGGGGTCAGGAGACCCGCGCACAACGAGAGCGGAAACCTCACTGGATCACCAGTGTTCGAC
>JBBQSE010000166.1:0-15139 GCA_038214195.1 Planctomycetales bacterium | reverse complement strand
AAGTCACGCTGCTGAAGTCTCCGCGATGCAGAATTTTCAACCCGACGCACCTCAAGCGAATTGCTCGCGTCGTTCGCCGCTGCGCAGGGTGAAAACCGAAAAATCCCGCCAAACGGCCTGTCCGGGCTCGCTTGTTTAAGGACTAGAAAAGTTGCTGCTGCTGAAGAGCTACGGGACGCTCGAGGGCGATTGAACTTGCTGAAAGACTGCTTGTGGACCACACAGTGTTTTCGAACAACGGGGTCAATATCCACTGATCAATCCACTGCACGGCGGGTACGCAAACGGCATCTCCAAAGCCATAGAGATTCTGGATATTATTCTCCACCAACTGGAATTCGTCGGCTCCCTGCAACCGAGCATATTCACGGGCTGACATCCAGCGCATGCGAAGCCGCCCATCGTGAATATGAATGACGATCTGTCGTGCACTGCCGCCCTTGGGAGTGCGAAGGCAACCGGCAACGCCGTCGAATCTGACTTCCGCACGAGTTGTGCCCTCACGCTTTCGGCGATAGATCGTGCCGACGAATGATTCTTCATCCGCGACCATTCGATCGATGACTTCACGATGCCTGGCGTGCATCGAAATGTGGTGTTTTGTGACAGCCGGTTCGTCCCACCACTCCTGATGTTCATCCACGTCTATCAGGCTGGAAAGCGGACGCCGATTCACTTCGGGCTCGGGAACATCAAATGCAATCCATCCTGTCGGTAAACTGATCGATTCCACCAATCGAATTAAACTGGGCGGTCGAATAGATTTGCTTCCGGACTTCGCCTTTCTGGTCCAGTGATTAATTGATACGTGCGTCAGCGTATCTGTTTCGGCAGACTGTGTGACGTTGCTTTCGTGGACACCAATGACAAAAACTCTGGGACGGCTTTGGGGCACAAAGTATTTTGCATCAAGCACGAATACATCCATCCAGTAACCAAGTTCCGCCAGACAACGAACTGCAGATTCAAAATCTGAACCCTCTTTCGAAGTCAGAAACCCGGTGACGTTTTCCAGCATGATGACTGATGGCCGATTGGCTCCCATTTCCTCAATCACTTTGCTGAAGCCGAAGAACGCTGAGGAATGCTCTCCTTCGAATCCTCGACCGTGTCCGGCCAATGATAAATCAATGCATGGGAACGACGCCGTTGCGAGGAATGGCTTGCTTGTTACTCGGGACAACACCGCATTTGAGTCCCAAACATCGCCCAGATGGAAATCTTCGGCATCACTAAAATTCAGCGTATACAGATCCTTTTTCTTTTCACTGATATCGTTGGCATAGATGCACTTCCAGTTGGAGTTTGTGAGCCCCAGTCTCACCAAGCCGATTCCGGCAAAGAACTCACAGAATGTTTTGTCGGGACGAACTTCCTGCTTCTCCTTGATTAGTTTGCGCTTCATCGCGGGTCGTGGTCCAGCCATATCCGTCAGCCTTGCTCGAAATGGTACGTAAAGGCCGTGGACGTAAAGGCCGCAGCAAGCCCATATTAGGGCCATGAACAGGGAAAATGTCAAGTCAGCATTCGGCTATCGACTCCGTGAACTTCGTAGAACGCGAGGCTGGAGCCAGGAGGAATTTGCGCTTCGGGTCGGGCTTGACCGCAGTTACGTGGGTGGGGTGGAACGTGGAGAACGCAATGTGAGTCTGGAAAACATTTGCCTTCTTGCCGCAGCCCTTGAGATTTCACCTGCCGAACTGTTTCTTAACTGGAATTCATCGAAGAATGGCGACCAGTGAAGAATCAGCCACTACGCACCATTGAGAGCCAAATTCGATCGGCTGCCAAAGAGCTGCATGCGTACGAGCCCGAGGTGGTGAATTGGGATCAGCGTGCCAGGAAAACTGCAGGACTCATCATTCCAACACTTTGTCGAGATGCAAATTCCATCAGGCAGTATGTCGAAGGCGTCCTCAACGCGCCGATCCAACTTCGTGCTCTGTGGAATGACATACGCAAGTCATCGAACGCTTCTCCTGAAACACTGCAAGAATTTGACACACAGCTTGTACTCGATGATGTACTCCGCGAAACAGTGACAGGCGAGACGATCAGCAAGGTTTTTACTCGGAGCCTGCTTCAGCGTCATCCGCACTTGCGATGCAACGGAAGCAGTGATTACCCCGATATTTACGATCCCTCCCACGACTACTCAAAGCTTCCATTGTTTACACGTCGCGCCGCGACCAAATACGGCGCGGCGAGAAAAGGGAAGCTGCAGCATCCTGTGCGCGTCCCAGACGGAATTGAGATCAAGACTTGCCGTAAAAATCTGCGCGTCGATTGTCATCATCCACACGCGGGGTTGCATGTTGTGCTTTTGTATACGGAGTCAAATCGGCTCTTCAGTGTTACGGACATTCAGGTGGGTTTTCTGACCTTGCGCGACTACCGAGAATCAAAGAGAAACACGACCAGCACAACGGTCAAGTACTCTTTCGGCGGAGAGCGTTTTGTCAGCGTCATGCACCCGCTGAAGTAAAGGATTTGCGATAAGCTGGATACCGGTCGAATTCAGCTGATATGCTCAACTGAAGGCATCATGCGTTAAAAGCGACTCTGACAAGCAATCCGGAAGCGAGCGGAAGCCTGCTTCATTGCTCTCAGAAAAATCAATGCGAGCGTAGATGTCGGACAGCTTGATCTGGCAAGCGATCGAGTCGAGAGCGAGGACATCGTCGAGTGTTCTAAATGCACTCAACACCCATTGGTCGTTCGCATTGCGAGCAAATGTTTCGACCAGCACTTCTTCCTCGGAGATCATCACGTATTCTCGCAGGGACGGAATGTTTCGGTAGTGTTCAAACTTCTTTCCACGATCCCACAATTCGGTCGATGGAGACAGAACCTCCACAACGACTTTGGGATTCAGCAGCGTGTCAACCTGATCATCTTCGAATCGCGGGTCGTCGCACGTCGCGACGACGTCGGGGTAGGTGTAAAGGCCAGTGGCGTTGACCTTAACGCGCATGTCGGATTGGTAGACTTCGCATTTGCGTCCGTCGAACTGCTCGCCGATTCTTCGACTGACGTTTCATGCAATCAAATTGTGCTTGCGGCTGGCACCGACCATGGCGAACATCTCGCCGCGAAAGAATTCGCTGCGAAACTCGGCGGCGCGTTCGATGGCGAGATATTGCTCGGGCGTGTGGCGAGGTTTAGGGGCTGTTGACATGGCTGTTCTTCAGGTGACGTGGATTTAGGTCAGGAGTGTAGATCAGTTGTCTAAACTGTTCCTGTTCACGGGCAGGAAGAATTGAGGACAATGGTACAACGAAGCACGTACCGGAGGGCTGACGCCCTCCGCTCGCCGGTTTTTTGCTTCCTGAACACTGAAAACCGAACACTGAAAACTCAATTCCTTACTTCTTCCCGAAACACATCACCTTGCCGTCCAGCGTCGTCAGAAACAACTGACCGTTCGCTCCCGCAAGGCCGTCCCATGATGGAAGTGTATTGAGTTCCACGGTGTTCAGGACTTCTCCGGTGTCGGCATGGACGGTGAGCAGTTTTGCGCCCTGCTGGCCTTCGATGGCGGCGTCCTGGGCGCTCAGGAGTTTTTGGACTTCGGCGTCTTTCTCGGATAGTTTTTGAAACGTCGCTTCTTCATCAATGATGTCCGGCGGGCCGACGATGAACAAGTGGAATCCGGCCAGGACCATGCCGCGCACGTAGATTGGCACGTCAGCCGTCCATCTTGGTTCGATCAGACTGTTACGCGGTTCAGCGGCAGGCTGGGCCTTTGCCGTCGCATTGTTGTCGTCGTCATCAACGGCCTTCGCTTTTGCATTGCCCTTCTTGCCTTTGCCCCCTGCAACATTGTTCACGCTGCCTTTTCCTGAAAACTGAATGGCCTGGCCAACCTTGCCGGTGACGACTTTGCCGCCGTTCAGAGTTCCGTTGTTTCGCTGCAGTGACATGTCGCGTGCCGAGCCATCGTCGAAGCTCAGGACCAGCACCGGATCGGGAAACAGTTCCGACGCATCTTTGTAGCGTTCGGCCACGGCGGCATCGTCGGCAGCCGTGAAGTACAGGCGGACTTCATCGATGATGCCGACGAACTGAAATGGTGATTTGTATTCTCCGACAGCACCGCCTTCATCAGCACCGATTTCCATTCCCTGAGCCGGATCTTTTGCCAGCAGTCCCGGTGCCTTGCCTTCGCCGACTCGTTCACCATCGACGTACAGTCGCATCTCTTTGTCTGCCGTCAACACGCCGACGATATGATGCCAGCCGCCAACGATCCGCTTCGGCCCGGAAATAGTCGCCAACTCTTCTGCGGCGCGGACGTGGAAGGTTGGCTTACCAGTTTCAATCGTCAGAGCATAGCCTTCCGCCGGACCACCGCGAGCGATGATGACTCCGTTCGGATTGGTCGTCGTCATCCACGCTTCGACCGTGATGGCTTTGCCCGCCGGGTTCAG
Source organism: Planctomycetales bacterium (assembly GCA_038214195.1). Lineage (GTDB taxonomy): Bacteria > Planctomycetota > Planctomycetia > Planctomycetales > Planctomycetaceae > SXXK01. The sequence continues at coordinate 10,709 of JBBQSE010000166.1, read as the reverse complement.
GCCGGGCGTATTTGGCACTTGTACAAACGAGGTCGCTGGAGCCGCAGCCCCCGCATTTCCCTGCTTGCCAAATCCTGCAGGAATCTCGGGTGGTTCCGGCACCGCAGAGAACAACTGACGTTCCATCGTCGTAGTCCAGCGGAAGTATTCGGGCTTGCGACCGTAACCAAACACGTAGCCTCCGCCATTGACCATAATATCGCCGGACGGAGCAAATCGGCCCGCCTGATAATAGCCACCATGTCCGCCGGCAAAGTTGCGTCCCATTACCCAGTACGAACGATGAAACCAGCTGTCGTCCAGAAATCCCATCGGAGCGAACAAGTGAACGCCTTCGCCGCGCTGCGCCGATCCCTGGGCCACAAAGTCACCGGAAACAGGGCCGATCTCCAGGCGATTGCCTTCCAGATCAAATTTCTGCGAACGCATGTAGACAAACTTGTCGTCGGCACTCAGAATGTCGGGAAGTCCCACGGGCATTTGCAGGATTTTGAGTTTCTCCTGGATGTTGTTTCCGGTCTCCGGATTCGTTTCATCCATGATGGTTTCAGACAGCTTTTTGCCGGATTCCTGATCCAGCCGCACCAGCCGCAGACCGCCATCCAGGAAGTTTGACCGACCTGCCACGGCCCAGACGATGCTGTCTTTGATGAGCACGCTGCCATGCACTGGCCAGAGGGATTCCAGCTGTTCAAACGCCATCGCGCGACGATCGAGCGGAGCGACTCGATAACGCCAGATCAACTGACCATCGTCGGCCTTGAGGCAATACACGCAGCCATCGGTGCAGCCGAAAAAGACGCGGCCCCGTTCAACTGTCGGCGGAGAATCCACTCGCGCACCCGCCGTGAACGTCCATGCTTCTTTGCCCGTTTTCTGATCCAGAGCATGCAGCGTGTGAGCGTCAATCTGCGAGACGTAAACCAGCCCATTTGCGATGACCGGCGACGTCAGCCGTCCGCCAAGGGAAGTGGTCCAGGTCGTTTCGATATCTTTCGGAATGTCTTGCCGTGAAGTTCCGCTGCGTTTTTGGTCGTGCCGAAACGTGGGCCAGTCGTCATTGCCATCGAATTCTGTCACGTCTGCCAGCGGCGTTCCGAACGCGGAGCCTTTTTCCAATCGTCCTTCTTCCGGCACTTTGCCAGGAATTGGTCGAGTGGGAGCCATCGGCGCCAGCGCGTTGAAGCCATACAGCTTGGCCTCCGGGTAACACGCACAGTCGTGAGGCGGCGTGTAGGTCAGGCCATTGCATGGCATCACGCCGTACAGACATCCGCCGCGGACCCAGTGATTGATGTCCCAGTGTTCCTTCTTGAAATCGACGAATTCCACACCCGTGCGGGATGGGATCAGAAAATTGTCCGTCGCCTTGGCGATATAACAGCGATGATGAAACCAGTAAGTATCCACGTCGGGCGAGAATTCCCTCATCACTTCGCCGGTTCGCGGATCGCGGCCTTTGAAGACGCCCGTGTCCTTGCCCTGCGTTGTTGGAGCGCACCAGACGAGGCCATCCACGACCATCAAGTCCTGTGGCGACTGGTAGCCGGAGTTTGGATGCTCGGCCGTCCAAAGCTGTTTGCCGCTCGCAGCATCAACGCTGATCATGTTGCCATCGCCGCCCGCGTAGAGGACGACGTCTTTGTTCACGACCAGTCGCGGTCCGAAGTTGAATGTAAACTGTTTGCGACGGGTGACCGGTTCGGTGCTCCACGCAAGATCGCCGGTTTGCTGATTGATTGCATTCAAACTTTCACCGTCGTGGAAGTAGACGTTGGTTGCGTCCGCAGAAAGCGTCAGTGGTGAAATCCGCGTTTGCTTCGCCCACAGCTGTTTGCCGGTCGCAGCTTCAAAGGCCATCACGACGCGTGGCTCTTCATTCCAGAAGAATTCCTGAGCCACTTTACCCTGATCGCCGACGCGACCGTTGGCTGGCGCGTAGTCTTCGAGTTCTCCCTTTCCTTTGCGGACGACGACGAATAGCACTCCGTTTGAATGAATGATCTCTTCCGTCGTGTCCGTGCCTTCGTACGTTCGCAGATTCTTGCCAGTCGCGGCGTCGATGGCGACCATCGGTGAGTCGTAACTTAGAGTTGTGTAGACTTCGTTATCCGTGGAAACCAGTCGGCGCGTCAGGTTCGTCGGTCCGCTCTTGAGTGGCCACAGCTGATTCTGCCATTCGGTGATGTCACGCTTCCACAGGATCGTGCCGTTAAAGGCGTCGCGGGCGATGAGCTTCCACTTGGACGGCAACTGAATCGAGATGCGACTGCCTTCGTCCATGATGTAGAACATGCGGCCATTGGTCGAAACCAGGGCACTCATGCTGGCCATGCGGTCGTGATGCCGCGACCAGCGCGGACTTCCGACCCACTGCAGATGCCGGGGCGAATTGACGACATCATCGTGCGCGACCGCATTGCCACTTGCGTCATGAAGATAATGCGACCACTCGTCGATGTTCGCCGGACGCGGTTTGACAGTCTTCGTCCATCCGCCGGTGGCGTCTTTCTTCAAGGCGATGCCGTTTGGCACAAGGACTCGCAGGATTTCTACTTCTGAAACCTGGCCCTGATCGTCGATGACGAGCAGATTGACGAGGTTGTCGATGTAGGGAAGCTCGGTCCCGGCAAACGGGATGACGGAAACGTCACCGTATTTTCCAGCGGCATGGATAGTACTTCGAGCCAGCTCCACGTTCGCGGCATCCAGCACGAGTCCATGCACTTGAATGGCGGAAGTCGCCTGTAATGCTGTGGTGAGTTCGCCATCGCTGACTCCAAGATGAACGACAAAGCCGCCCGCGATGTTGGCTTCCTTTAGAATCGCTTCGGCGTCCTGATTGACGTCGGCCCGCAAGACAGACGTCAGGGTCATCGCTGCAAGCGTGATTGCGAGAAGTTGCCTGATTGCTTTCATCGGTGGGATCTCCGCAGAATCGTGAATCTGAATGGCTGCTACAGCGAGCGGCAGAAACCGATTTACTGCCAGAAGCCCGGCTTCTCCGAGAAGCCGGGCTTCTTTCCAGGTATGGCTCGATCTGCCGCTAGCCTTGCGGCACTATGATAATCGCCTGTCTGCAAATTTCCCACTATTGTGCGTTCCGGAAGCAGGCCGGACGGACATTGCCTGGAAACTGGTTGCCCGCCTACAGTACTCGCGAATCATCAGGTGTCGTGACTTAGACAGTGGCGAAAAGAGAGTCAAAGAAATGGATGCAGGGACCACCGAATCGCTGGATGCGTGCAAGATCAGCCTCCAGCATTCAAAGCCACTCAATGTATCGGATGTCCGTTTTCTGCAAGGCCCGCAGTCGAGGCTTCGCGAATTGGGAACGGCTTTCAAGGTCTTTCGGGAAATGCTGTCCGGTATCCGGCGACTCCATTTCGTTGGCCCCTGCGTCACGGTGTTCGGATCAGCCCGTTTTCCAGAGTCCCATCCGTATTACAAGCTGGCACGCAGTATTGGCGAAAAGCTGGCTCTTTCTGGATTCACTGTGATGACTGGCGGTGGACCGGGAATCATGGAAGCCGCAAACCGCGGCGCGAAAGATGTCGGCGGTCGCAGTGTTGGCTGCAACATCGTTCTGCCAATGGAACAGGAACCGAATCCGTATCTGGATACGTTTGTCGATTTCAACTACTTCTATATCCGCAAACTGATGCTCGCGAAGTACTCGTACGCATTCGTCGCGATGCCTGGAGGGTTCGGGACGGCCGATGAAGTTTTTGAAATCGCCACGCTCGTGCAGACTCAGAAAATTCAGAATTTTCCGATCGTGCTCGCAGGTTCCGACTTCTGGAATCCACTGCTCACATTCCTTCGTGAGACAATGGTTCGTGAAGGCACTATCAGCAGCGAAGATGTCGATCGTTTTTACGTGAGCGACTCACCGGAAGAAATCGCGTGTCTTATCAGCGAGGTTGCAAAGCGGAAATTCGGCCTGCGGCAGGGTGTTTTAAAGCCGCGATGGTGGCTGCTGGAACGTGCACCCTGGTCGTGAAGGCTTAGTTTCCCGGACTATTCCTTTTTCTGCTTGTCGTCGGGAGCCTGTCCCAATGGCCAAAGTTCAAAGCGACGAACAAACATTTCGGCCTGCTCAGTCTGCAACAGCAGCTTACCGGAATCCGGTTTGGCAGCGGATGCTTCGTTGACCACCACGCCGTTGACTTTGTACGTCAAATGGTCACCGTCCGCGATGACTTCCAAACGAGTCCATTCGCCGAGTTTGCTCTCTACATCTTCGCGGCCTCGAAAGCCGATGGTGTCGGCCCAATCGACGTCTCGCCCAAACCAGTTGACGCGGCCCGAGGAAACAGTGGTAGGTTCTCCACCTTTTTTCCAGACGAGTTCACCGTCACGATCCTTGGTGGTTTCCGCGACAAGTGATGTCGGCAGCACCTGTCCAGTTTCCGGATCGGAACCCGTCAGCACCAAAATATCACCCACACCACCTTCAATGATCTGTGCTTCGATCGATGCCATCCACGTATTACCGTAACCTCCATCAGGCCCCCAGCCATGAATCAGCAAGCCCGAATCACGTGCTCGATCAATGCGGTCTCCCCAGGTCTTGTCGCCCAATTTGAATTCGACGATCAAATGGTAGTCCCGATAGGCCTGGTTCGTGATGATGCCGCCATATCCGTTGCCGGAAATGTGTAGCATCCCGTCTTCCACGGAAAAAACTTTATCGGGATCGGAATAAGTCTTTCCCTTGATCCAGGTATACAGACCTTCCATGTTCCGGCCGTTGAACAGTTTGATCGGTCCGTCCTTGGGACTGATGGCCGTTTCGCGTGAAGGCGGTGCTGCCGGATTACCTGGAAGTTCACGAATCGAAATGTTGCGAAATGCCACCGGATCATGATGACCGGCAAACCCGAAATGGCCGCTCGTATTCTTCGCACCGGGCGGTACTGCTCCATCTTTCGATTCTTTGACTTCACTGAGATCGCTCTCCAGAATTGTGAAACCATTCAACTCAACCTTGATCTTCGAGCCGTGGATCGTCACCTGCTGAAAATTCCATTCGCCCACAGGCCGCAGAAAACCGCGATGAGCGGCAACGAGTCCATACACGGAACCGTGATACTGCCTTGGATCGAGCTTGGCGTACTTTGGGTCTTCAGAATCCAGAACCTGCAATTCCAGGCCATCCACATGTGGCTGGCCTGTGCCTGGATAGCGAAGAACCAGGCCATTGTTGCCTCCGGGCGGAAGTTTGAATTCCACTCGTGCAATAAAGTCGTTGTACTCTTTTTCAGTGAAGACGGTGCCGCCTTTGCCCTCTTTGCAAACAAACGCTCCGTCAACAACTTCATAGTTTTCCAATTCACCCTTCCAGCCGCTGAAATCCTGTCCGTTGAAGACACTTTCGAACTGCTGTGCATCCTTTTCGGCCAATAATTTGTTCGCTTCGTCCGCTGCAATTTCACGGATATAAAGATTTCGAAAATACAGCGTGTTTCCGTGGTTCTGAAGTTCAATCTGACCACGCGGATAAATCGGCAGCCCTCGCTCCCAGAAATTCTCCAGTATGACGTTGTCAACGATAGGCTGGCCATTCAGCGTGATGGTCACTCGTTCGCCAACCATGCGAATAAAGAACGTGTTCCATTCGCCAACCGGATTGTCGGCATTTGCCGTTGGGAATCGAGGATTTCGCTGATTGTTCCAGAGTGAACCAGAACCGTTTTCTGCTCCATGACGAAAGTAGCTTTCGTATTTTGTATCCCACATCTGCACCTGTGGAGTTCCGCGCAGATAAAGTCCGCTGTCGCCTCCTTCGAGAATCTTCCAGTCGACGTACAATTCGAAGTCGCCGTAGTCTTTAGCGGTACAGAGACTGTCACCTTTTCCGTCGAATACAAGCACGCCATCGACAACGCTCCAGTGTGCGTTCATGCTTTCATCAGCGGCCTTCTGCTGTACCCCGAGTTCTTCGGCGGACATCGCGGCGCGCGTCTTGGGGTTGCCAACAAGTCCTTTCCAGCCAGTCAGGTCTTTGCCATTGAACAGCGGCGTGAAATCAGCAGGAACGTCAGCCACAACGGGGACGGCCAAAAGACACAGACATAGCGTCAGAAAAAACGGGGCAAGGCGGTGCAGGAAGGATCTGAATCCCGGCATGAAGATATCTCCAGTTTTGTTGAGTTCACAATTTTCGCAGAGTATGAAATGCGAACAGTGAGGCAGGAGCCCAAAGGCAGGCGAACATCGAATCCGATGTTTGAGCATGGTACTGTTTTGTGAAAAGATTCCTACGCTGTGGCGAGGGATTGCGTGGAATGTTTTATGCGCCGTCATGGCTGGACAATTTTCAAAAGGCAATAATTTCTCAACCACCACTTCATTTTGGTTGCGGCAGTGCGGCTGGATTGGCTTTACCATCGCAATCACTTCCGCAGTTGTTGTTTTCGTTACCTGCCGTCATTCGATGAGCATTCAATTGGTTGACAGCGTCGTGACAGCACCATTACTCAAACGCGCGTCGGGTAACTGGTTGCGATCTGGAATTCATCCCACTGCCAATGATCAGGAAGGAATTCTCGTCCTGCGATTCCCTGATTGCAGCGTCGAGCCAGGATGCAGGTACTCGTATCGAGTCTCGATCGAATGGGCGATGCAACTACCGAACGGCGGTGGCGAGTTGCCGGACCTTGTGCGAACGTCACGAACTTCAAAACCAAGCCCGGCCATTCCGATTCCTCAACAGTGACAATATTGATACTTCGGACATCGAACGTCCCGGTGTTGAGCGAAGGTGCGTTGAACGGGTCGCGTTGTGGCGAAAGTCTTTTCCGGCTGAGATGACTCACTAAAGTACGAAACCTCTCGGCAAGGAAGATCTTTGCGACTTCATCCTGTCCGGCGATCTTCTTGGGGTTGATTGCAACAATTGAGCTGCGAGTGGCATAATTCCGGACTCAGCTCACCATTCGTATTTGGAGTCGATTGGGATGATCACTGTCTATCTGCGACGGTTGCACTGTTTTGCATTGTCAATGGCGTTGCTGTTGACGGTCTTTTGTCTCCGCCTTGTTGCAGAAGATGTCGCACGGCGTTCCGTTGAGGGCCAACCAGTTGCCGCCAATGTGCAGCGACTGATGCAGGCTTTGGAGTCACTCGGCTCGCCACTGGAACAGTCCGTTCTGGATGCCATCAACAAGGCCGTTGCCGAAGAAGATGGCGTGACGCTGCAGACGCTGGTGGATCCGCTGGTGTTATTCGTTGTCGAGATCAATCCGGAACTCCGAGTCAAAGTCAAACGCGGATCGGGCGACCCGGTTTTGCAGCAGGGTGGATTTGCAGCGGTCATCATCAAAGTCATCAATGATGCCACGCTCGCGCGACGGATGAATATCTCCAGCCCGCAAGCGGGGCCAATTTATGCCGGAGCAGCAGAGGGCATTCTGCTGCGACAGGCTCAGACGGCACTTAAGCGGAACGAAAACACAAATCGCGAGCGGCGATTTCTGGACGTCGAGATGTTTGATCAATCACCGATGACGGGGAAACTCAGCGGACTGAATGTTGAATACGCTTTGGCACTGATCTCCTGCAGTGAAGCGGGTGCGCGTGAGGCGACGATTGTGTTTGATGTCGGCGAGGGGACTCAGGATCTGGGCTTTCGCAGTGAAGTTCCGGTGTTGTTCAGCGTACGGCCCGCGATTCCGGTGAAGCTGTCCATTCATGACGACAACGGGCAGCCCACCACAGCGCGGCTCGAGTTTCGCGATGCGCACGGTCGCGTTTACCCGCCACAGGCCAAACGGCTGGCTCCGGATTTCTTTTTCCAGCCGCAAATCTATCGCCGCGACGGAGATGTTGTGCTGCTGCCGCCGGGAGAGTTCACGCTGGAGACCAGCCGAGGACCGGAATATGTTCGTCAGGTGCGAAGAGTGACGATCGAGGAGCCTGATACGCCGTCCAATGCCACTGTCGTCGTCGAATTGAAACGCTGGATCGATCCCGCCGAGTTTGGATTTTTCAGCGGCGATCATCATATTCACGCTGCTGGCTGTTCTCACTATGACAATCCGACGCAGGGCGTTACGCCGGCGGATATGTTTAGTCAGGTGAAGGGCGAAGGATTGAATGTCGGTTGCGTGCTGACCTGGGGACCATGTTTTGATCATCAGCGTCACTTCTTTTCGTCCACGGCCGACACCATCAGCGAATCACAAACGGTGCTGAAATACGATCTGGAAATTAGTGGCTTCGGTTCCGCTGCGCTCGGGCACGTGTGTCTGTTAAATCTGAAAGATCAGACGTATCCCGGTTCAGAAGGCACGGCGACTCAGGGCTGGCCGACCTGGACAGTTCCTGTGATGCGATGGGCAAAAGAACAAGGCGGTGTCACGGGTTATCCGCATTCCGCGCTGCATGTGGATGCCAAACAGGCGGCTGCACGGCTGATGCAAAATCTGGATGCGAATCACGACGGTTCACTCCGTCAGGACGAAACGCGCGGCCAGTTGCTGCCCGCTCCGTTCAAGGACATTGAATCTGACCGCGACGGTCTGCTCTCCGAAGCTGAACTCCAGCGCGCCGCTGACCGTGCGTCCGATCACCTGCCGAATCTTGCGTTTCCCGCGATGGACGGCGGCGGAGCGATGGAGATCTTTGTCAGCACCTCCGAAGGCGTCTGCGACTTCATCAGCGCGATGGATACGGCCCGCATTCCCGAATGGAACACGTGGTATCATTTGCTCAACTGCGGCTATCCGCTCAAGTTGAGTGGCGAGACAGACTTTCCCTGCATGAGCAGTCGTCGCGTTGGTCAGGGGCGCGTTTACGTGCAGCTTGGGAAAGTGGATCAGGTTGACTTTTTTGACTGGTGCAAAGGCATTGCCGCCGGCCGATCGTATGTCTCGGACGGATACGCTCATGCGACGTCGTTTACGGTGAACGAGGTTGCTCCAGGGGCGGATGCTGTTTCCCTGAAAAAACCTGGATCTGTTGTCGTCAAAACAACAGTGGCCTTTGCGCCGGAACAGCCCAAAGCCGTGGCCTACGGCACACTGATGCCGCCATCGGGAAATCGGATGGTCGGCGACACGGTCAATCTGCACGCTGCACGTGACACAGGCTTCGTCGAAGGTGGAGAACGACTGGTCGAAATCATCATCAATGGTCAGGTCGCTGCGTCACAGAAAGTTCCAGCAGACGGTAAGCCGCATGACCTGACGTTTGAGATTCCAATTAAAAAGAGCAGTTGGATCGCCGTGAGGCAGTTTCCTCAACTGCATACAAATCCAATAGATGTCATTGTTGACGGTCATCCAATCCGCGCATCGCGATCCAGTGCTCTATGGTGTGCCGAATCGGTCAGACTGCTGTGGAAGAACCGCAGCCGGTTTATCAGTGAATCGGAACGCCCGGCAGCGAAAGAAGCGTACAAACGATCGTTGCAGGATTTTCTTGCTCGGGCACGATGTTCGTTTGATGATGAGGAGCTTATTGTCGAGACGTTGGGATTGGAGTAGTCTTGCCAAAGTCGTCGTTAGCTCTTCGAACATGAAGGAACGCGCGACCGTGCTAGCGTTTCGTTAGCGGGGCGAACGACGACTAAACTTGAACCACTATGTTCTCATACCAGGAACGCCCAATGATATTCATGATTCGATCGGCCGTTATATTCCTGTCGGTACTGTTGACCAGCATCAATTTATCCCATGCCGCACAGGTCGTGGGCCGTGTGACCGATGCAGAATCCGGAGCCGCCCTGCCCTGTCGATTGTATGTCCAGAATACCGAAACGTTTGAATGGCACTTCGCCAAGGTGTCGCGGTCAGGAGACCGGACACAGCTGAGCGTTGGATCCGCTGTCGAGTGCCGAAAACAGGTGGGCTCAACTCCATCGGTCGAAATGCACACAACACTTTCCGCGATGCCGTTTGAGCTGCAGTTGCCACCAGGCAAGTACAAAGTTCGCGCGGAACATGGCAAAGAATTTGTCCCGGCGGAAACGGAAATCACTGTTGGCGAACAGGCAAGCGAATTTGAATTGAAGTTGCGTCGGTTCATCGACATGCCAAAACTCGGCTGGTACTCGGGTGACACGCACGCTCACCGAACGATGGAAGATCTGCACAATCTGGTGATCGCTGAAGACTTAAACGTCGCGTTTCCGATGAACTACTGGGTGCGCGACAGCTCAGAGATTCCATCGGCCTCCGGGCCTGTGATGGAAGCCAAACCAATCGGCGTCGATGCGACGCATGTGATCTATCCGATCAACACGGAATATGAAATCTTTTCTGTGGACAAGAAGCGACATACTCAGGGAGCCGTCTTTGTTCTCAATCACAAAATGCCGCTCGATCTTCCCGCGCCGCCGGTTCTGGCGGTCGCTGAAGAAGCCCGCCGACAGGGAGCCATTCTGGATCTCGACAAACACTCATGGGCGTGGTCGATGATGATCGTTCCGATCATGAATGTTGACCTGTTTGAACTCAGCAACAACCACAACTGGCGCACTCAGTTTGGATTCCCGCAATGGACGATTGAAAACGCTCCTGACTGGCCCGAAGTGGAACGCAACGACGCCGGATTCACGGAACTCGGCTGGACCGAGTTCGCGATGCAGACGTATTACTCGCTGCTGAATTGTGGATTCCGAATGCGAGTCACGGCTGGCACCGGATCCGGCGTGCATCCTGTTCCACTCGGTCACGGTCGAGTCTACGTGCATACCGGCGAGA
>JBBQSE010000165.1:0-15237 GCA_038214195.1 Planctomycetales bacterium | reverse complement strand
TATTTTTTTTTTTTTTTGTGCATCTCCTTTTTTTATAAAACACCTTTTCGTTTGGGTGGGGGGGGTGGTTTGGGTTTTTCTTTCGGGGCGCCACCCACGACTATATTTATAACTTCCGAAGAGTTTTACCATGCCGCTTGTCCTGCACATGCACAATGTCAGTCGTACTTTTGAAACGCCGCAAGGACCGTTGCCGATTCTGAAAGAAGTCAGTCTGCGCGTCGTGTCCGGTAGCGCCGTGGCGATTCGAGGACCATCGGGGTGCGGTAAAAGCACGCTGCTGTATCTGGCGGGGACTCTCGATAAACCGACGTCCGGGCTGATTGAAATCCTCGGCGAGAATCCATGGCGACTGAGTTCCGGTCGGCTCGCGTCTTTTCGCAATCAGCACATTGGATTCATCTTTCAGGACCACCAGTTGCTGCCGCAGTGCAGCGTGCTGGAAAACGTTCTTTTGCCTTCACTGGCGGGTTTCGGCTCTGAAGGTGATGTTCGCGCGCGAGCGAATGCGTTGCTGGAACGTGTCGGTTTGAAGGATCGACTGCATCAGCGTCCCGGTCGATTGTCCGGCGGTGAACGGCAACGCGTGGCTGTCTGTCGGGCATTGATTCATCGGCCATCGTTACTGCTGGCGGACGAGCCGACCGGCAACCTGGACCCTGTCACCGCCGAAGAGATCGGATCATTGCTGCTGGAGGTCGCTGCGGAAAACGACGCCGCGATGCTGTGTGTGACTCACAGCGACACACTGGCTGCCGCGTTTCCGAATTCGATCACGCTGGAGAACGGCAGCGTGAAATTTGACGATACAACGTCAACGCAGCGTGTCTAACTTGACCGCTGTTTCGTTTGACCCGACGCCATCGGCGAGGCACGGGGGCGTGAGGTTGAGGCGGGAATGCGGTCGCGACTAATTCAGACAATTCGCGTAATCATGTTCTGCGGCGTTGTTCTGTGCCTGCGCTGGCAGCACGAGAGATTTGTGCAGCGTCAGTTGTCTGAAGCAAACTGGTCAGACGTCATGCCGATCCTGCGTGAGATTCTGCCGACAGCGGAATCCGTGGGAGCGAAGACCGACGATGTCAAATTGTCAGATGTGCTGGATTCGAATGGAATCGTACTCGGTTCCGCAGCGCGAACTTCGCCGCTGGCGAATCATATTCTTGGGTTTTCCGGGCCAACGGATACGTTGCTGGTCTTCGATCAGAACGATTTGCTCATCGCCGCTCGGATCTTATCCAGTCGCGACACCAGCGAGCATGTGCAACAGGTGCTGCAGGATCCAAAGTTCATGCCGGTCTTGAGTGGCCGCTCACGCGAACAGTTGCTTGAACCGTACGATATCGACGCCGTGACGGGCGCGACGCTTACCAGTTTTGCCATCCTGGAATCCATTCGCTTTCGAATGACGCAGACTGGCGATCCCGTCAAAGAAATGATCCGGTTTTCTTCTCTGAAATTTCGAGACCCGCCACGATTGCAGGACGTGCAACTGCTTTACAGCGACGCGGCCACGATTGAGCATGATGCAGGCAGTTCAGTTCTCTGGCGAGCGCTGGATGTTGGCGGAAACTCAATTGGCCAACTGCTGCGAGCCGCTTCAGTGGCAGACAATAACGTGGGATACCAGGGGCCGACGGATCTGCTGATTGCGTTTGATGAGAATAGCGTCGTCACAGGCACTGCCGTAGGATTCAGCTACGACAATGAACCGTACGTCGGCTACGTGCGCGAAGATGAATACTTTCGCAAACTGTTCAACGACCGCCGTCTGAAGGAACTCTCGACGATGGACGCGAATAATGTAGAAGGCGTCTCCGGAGCGACCATGACCAGTCAGGCGCTCGCGCGATCTCTGCAAATGACGGCGCAGGCATTTGTCGATGAAATGGAGCAACGTGAATCCAAAGCTTTGGAACGGAAGGTTGCGTTTCCGGCAAACTCATTTAAGAAGCTGCTGACGTTTCGCAACTCATCCACGATCGGAATAACAGTTTTAGGAATCTTGCTGGGCTTCACGCACTTGCGGAGTCGCCGGTGGCTGCGAATTGCCTTTCAGATGATCCTGATTGGGTGGCTGGGGCTGTTCAATTGTGACATGGTGTCGCAGGCCCTGCTGCTTGGCTGGGCTCAAAGCGGTATCCCGTGGCAAAATGCGTTCGGACTCACGTTTCTGACGGTCGCGGCGCTGTTGATTCCCATGACGACTCGTCGAAACGTATATTGCAGTCAATTGTGTCCGCACGGGGCCGTTCAGCAGCTTGTTCGCAATCGATTACCGTGGCGACTGAAACTTTCGAGAACGGCACACCGCTTTCTGAACTGGATTCCCGGGCTGCTCATTCTGTGCGTGGTGCTTGTCGGCATGTTGCATTTGCCGTTTAGTGTCGTCGCGATTGAGCCGTTCGACGCATGGTTGTGGAACATCGCTGGATTCGCAACCGTCGTGATTGCCGTGGTTGGACTGGTCGCGTCACTCTTCGTCCCGATGGCGTATTGCCGTTTCGGCTGTCCGACCGGCGCGCTGCTGAATTATTTCGGTTCATCGTCCGGCAAGTCCTGGAACCGACGTGACGCGGCGGCGGCGATTTTGCTTGCGGCGTCCATCGCAATGATGTGGTTTTGAATTCATGTGCGGTCACCGTCATTCGGCGAGACACCCGGGATCTGTCTTGTCTTTATTCGCGTCTATTCGTGTTCATTCGTGGTTACAAATGTGGTGAACTCGGATGGCTGACGCCATGCCGCTCGCCTTGGCAACCTATTGTCTTATCAGCCGCAACGCGCTAGCGTCCGGTTCTGTGAAAACCGTGAGCTAGCGCTCTGCGGCTGAATTCAGTCACGACCAATACTGATCGCTCGATGCCTTAATTGTTTTCCTTCAGTCCTTCGAGATGCCCGACGTTTTTCACGGGTTCGAAAATCGCCAGCACGTCGCGGAGCAGTGTTTCATCCATCGGCTCGGCCAGCCATTTGGCCCAGTTGCGAATGTTGTTCGGATTCGCGCTGCCTGCGACAGTGGTGCAGATATCGGGATGAGCACACGAAAACTGCAGAGCGAGTTTCGCGATATCGACACCGTGTTCTGAACAATGTGCCGCCGCTTGGCGCGCCGCCTCCTTGACCGCTTCCGGTTCCTTGAGCCACGCTGGCAGCGGGGCGTTGGTCAGCAACCGGGCTGAGAACGGCCCGGCATTCATGACACCGACGCCCTTTGCTTTAAGGTACGGCACGCTTTCATCGACGAACTGCGTATTCTGAAGCGTGTACTGGTTGTACGACAGCACACAGTCGATGTCGGTCTGGTCGCAGACGAAGCGAAAGATCTTTTGCGGATAACCGCTGATGCCAATGAATCGAACCTTGCCGGACTGCTGAATCTTTTTCAACGCCGGAATGGTCTCATCCACAATCTGCTGCATCGGAACGAATTCGATATCGTGGCAAAGGATGATGTCCAGATGATCGGTACCCAACCGGTGCAGACTCACGTCAACACTTTCCGCCACACGCTTCGCGCTGAAATCAAAGTGTTGCAGATCGTAACGTCCGAGTTTTGTGCAGAGCGTGTAACTTTCGCGTGGAACGCCACGCAACGCGATGCCCAGCATCACTTCACTCATCCCACGCCCATAGAACGGCGAGGTGTCGATAAAGTTCAATCCGCAATCAAGTGCGACTCGCACGCTTTGCAGCGCGTCATCCAGCTGCACGCTGCGAAATTCCTGCCCCAGTGAGGACGCGCCGAAACTGAGGATCGGTAGCTGAAGACCAGTGTTGCCTAGCGGACGAGTTTGCATGAGACACCTTGTGAATGATCTTGTGTGTGGTGACTGAATCAGCCGCAGGGCGCTAGCCCCGGTTTTATCGTTGAACCGGACGCTGGCGCGTTGCGGCTGACAGGAAAATAATAAACGCTGAACGCCGGGTCATTTTCATCCAACAAACAGCGGCTTCATGTGGCGATCGTAAATATTTTCCGTCACCTGTTTGGCGACGATTTCTTCGTTTGCCTTAAGCATATTGGTGTAGCGTGTGCCCGCTTTCGCCGCGATTTTGAAGGACACATGCAACAGTTGTCGCACGTGGGCATTAAATTCAGGATGGCCGGGAATATGCCGCAGAGCGCTTGCCAGCTGCGGACCGGTCCAGCTGTTAACAACGGCCGTGCTCGGCAGTTTTGAACGATCGATGTCAATCACACTGGCGTAGGGAGCACACAATTCATCGACGTGCTCCAGTGCATAGGCGTAGATTTCCTTAGCCAGAGCCAGTCCATCGCCGCCCGCTTCGGCAAGCCCGATCAGTTCTTCCAGCCATGTTGTACCAGCGGTCTTAAGATGCAGGCCGGCACCGGTGCGTGCCAGAGCCTTGCGAATGATCGGATACAGGCTGAACTTGTCACTGCCGCTGTGAACACTAAGTTTCAGGTTCGCTGGCAATCCGTAATGACTGACCGCGTGAGCGATCACGGCAAGATCATCGTTGAATTCCTTTTCGAACTGCGCCAGATCACCAACGTAGTCAACTCCCTTGTTGAAACGACCGGTAAACTTTGGCGCGATCGTCTGGAGACGTACCTTTTCGTCCGCCAGCAAAGCGAGAATGATCAATAACTCCGGCGGAGTCTGCGGCAAGTCCGTTTCATCCATGGAAACTTCGGCGATCATTTTGTCTTCACCTTTGGCGGCTGCGATATGCCGATAGATCTCGCCAGCCTCTCTCACGGCCAGCAGATACTTGGCGACAACACGTTCCACTTCAACTCGTTTCGTTGTGATTGGGGCTGAGACACCGGGAATGTCCAGGACACCAACGAGTTCCGGATGTCGCTTGAGAAACGCCTGCACATCGACGACCGCCGCCGGCTTGCCAATTGAATCCGCCACATCAATCGTGAAGAAATCGGAACTCGACATGAACCGATCTACCGTGTCCAGTCGAATGTGGTCGGCGTCGATGTGCCAGCTCTGCTTCCAGCCGAGTTCCCTGACGGCAGCCTTCGCTGCGTCGAGTACACTTTGCGGTTCCGAGCCAATAAACGTGTGCTCTCGATTGGACTTGTTCCAGACAGGAACGACGTGAACGCCATCTCCTGCCAGCAATTGAAATGCCCGCAGCTGCGCCTTTGCCTGATGAGCAAAGCGGTCACCAACGCCGATAGAAAATCGTTCAAGGGTGAGCATGAAGGGCCTTTTTCACTGTCGAATCATTGTTCATGTTCTGAATTCATGGCGTCGTTCACGCCAGACTGCCGGAATGGCCGGACTTGACCGAAGCATAGCTGTTTTGCCTCTGTACGGCATCGCTGAATCGTCGTTTCTCAAAGCAGCACCGTCTTGCGGATGCTGGCTCGCTGTCGTGCAAACGACTACCATTTAGAAGCTGAACACCTCACCCATCCACTGCCTCCTGCGCGAAGCACATCAATGACTCGAAACCGTACAATGCTTGTTCTGGTCGCCCTTCTAATCACGGATGGAATGACTTCCCGTTTGACCACCGCAGGAACGCTGGTCGAAGATGCTGCGTCGGGATGGAAGAAGCACACCATCTTCGAGGGCGAACACTGCGTGACAGCTGTCGCGGCAGACTTTACGAAGGATGGCATAGTGGACGTGATTGCGGACGCGGGCGGCGTTACGCGTCTGTTCGTCGGCCCGGACTGGAACCAGGTTGAGATTGATAACGATCACCGGGAAACATTCATCCACAGTGAATTCTTCGACGTGGACGGCGATGGTGATCAGGACTACATCGGCGCGTGTTACAATCCGGGACTAATCGTCTGGTACGAACAGCCGGAGGACGCCCTGACGCAGAAGTGGACGCGTCGCATGATCGACGATCAGGTGCATGGAATTCACGGATTGATCAAAGGCGACGTCGATCGGGACGGCAAGATGGATCTGCTGGCGACGAGCGGTCAGCCGCTGCCTCCCTATCCAAACTCACTCGCCTGGTTTCGCGCCCCAGCGGATCCACATTCATCCTTGCCGTGGTCACGCCATATTTTTGCCGATCAGGACGCACCGGGACTCACGCACTACCTGGGCTTCGGCGACATCAACGGCGATGGCAGACCAGACGCAGCAACCGGAGCAAAAGGGGGACCTCAGGACACGACCGGAAAAGGAGAATGGTTCGCATGGTGGGAATCACCGGAAGATCCAACAGCCACATGGAGCAAGCACCCGCTTCCGGGCGTCCATCCAGGAGCGACCAACATTCATCCGGCAGACCTGAACGGTGACGGTCTCACGGACCTGCTCGCTTCGCGCGGGCACGACAAAGGCATGCTGTGGTTTGAAGCGCCGGACTGGACCCAGCATGAAATCGATCCCGAAATTCAGGAACCGCATTGTCTGGTGGTCACTGACCTGGACGGAGACGGCGACAACGACGCCGCGACATGTGCGTACGGCAGTAAACTCTGCGCTGTTTACCTGAACGACGGGCACGGCAAGTTTACTCGTCAGGTCGTCGGGCGTGATCAGGAAGCCTACGATATTCGCGCCGTGGACATCGATGGCGACGGCGATCTTGATCTGCTGGTGGCCGGTCGCGGCAGCAACAACGTGGTCTGGTACGAAAGTCCTTTCGGAGCGGCGAAGACCAGGTGAAGGCGGTTGTCTGATCTTAAGCAACTGGAATCGGCGGCAAATCGCGACTCCCAAAACGACGGCTCGGGCGTTATCTCGCGAATCTCAGAAAAATCTCCGCCTGGACCGGCTCCATGTCGTATGGAATCCAGAGTCAAAGTCTCCAGTTGCCTGACCTGGCTCGCAAGTGTTCGGTCCGCTGCCACCTGAACCAGTCACAGAAGTCGAAAGTTTCCCCGCACAATGACAGATTCCAAATCACCGCAGTCGCTGCGGCCGTGGTCGCCGGAATGGTATGCCCTGCAACAGAGCACGATCGGCGAATCCGCCTGCCAGCAGCTTGGGTTTTACGTGATTCCTCCGGAACTGCGTCTGTCTGTCGTCATTCCGGTGTACAACGAAGAAAAGACCCTGCGCCAGCTGATTGATCGCGTCCGAGAAGTTCCAATCCGAAAGGAACTGATTCTGATCGATGACTGCAGCAAGGATCGCTCGCGGGACGTCCTGAAGGCGCTGGAGGCGGAAGGCGGCAATGATGACTTCAACCGCATCCGAGTTTTTTTCCACGACGTCAATCAGGGCAAAGGCGCTGCTCTTAGAACGGGCTTTGCACACGTCGATGGCGATATCGTGATTATTCAGGACGCTGATCTCGAATACAATCCATCCGAGTATCCCCGTCTGCTGCAGCCAATCGTCGAAGACCGGGCCGATGTGGTCTTTGGAAGTCGCTTCCTCGGAGATCGGGCTCATCGAGTGCTCTATTTCTGGCACTATCTGGGCAACCGCTTTCTCACAACGTTGTCGAACTGCTTTACCAATCTGAATTTGACCGACATGGAAACCTGTTACAAGGTTTTTCGCCGCAACGTGATTGATGACATCGCGCCGAAGCTCGTCCAAAATCGCTTTGGGTTCGAGCCTGAGATCACGGCCAGGATCTCTCATTGTGGACTGCGCGTCTACGAAACATCCGTAAGCTATGCCGGTCGAACCTATGCCGAAGGCAAAAAGATCGGCTGGCGCGACGGCTTCAAGGCGCTCTGGTGCATCATCCGCTTCGGGGTTGCTGACTGACGAAAATTCACACGATCAGCAGTAAACAAAACTGCCACTGACTTCGCCGGGCGCTACATTTTCACTTTGATGACTACAGCCGCCAATGATTCCAAACAGGCAGACTTGAAACCAGCACTGCGGCCATACACGAAATCATTTCCGCTTATCGTCTTGCTTGTGCTCGTCCGGATCTCGCTCGCCGCCGCCGATCAGTCTGCGGATGTTGCTGTCTACGGAGGAATTCCAGGTGGTATCGCTGCCGCAGTGGCCGCAGCCGATGAGGGGTGCGACGTTTTGCTGGTCGAGCCGACCAATCGCATCGACGGAATCAAGTGGCCGCCCCGATTGGGGGCTGTGAAACACGGGTGAAACGGTCACCTGAGCCTATGGCCCAGGCTATTAGAACTGATGGGCCTTTGGCCCGAAATCACTGGCAAACATCCTTCACGGCGTTTGCTGGCGGGGCTGTTCCAGGGTTTCGATCAGGAAGAGAAGTTCGGCGGCCATCGAGAAGTTCAAATCCGGGGCGTCGGCGAGGGTGCGGTCGCGACTGCCGGCGACGATCGCCTGGAGTGTGTCTGCCTCTGGATTGTCATCATTTTTCCAGCTTTCGCGGTACTCGGCGATCACGTGTTCTGCCTTACCTGTGTCGCCTTCTCGAAGCGCTAACGTGACGGCGTAGAACAGGCGGCCCGGATCGCTGTGGTTCTCGCCGCCGGCGCGGCGATAGGCGAGGTAGCTGGCGATGGCCTTGCCCTTCGCCTCCGCAGCGGCGGCGAGGTTGCCAGCGTCCGTCTCGATGTTGGCGAGGATGAACCAAGACATCCATGGCGCTGAAGCGTGACCAAACTGCGATTTGCATTCGATCGCCCGGTGGATTTCCTGCCGCGCTTCGTCTAGGCGACGAAGTTTACGCAGCCTATTTCCCAGATTGTCTCGCTGAATTCCTTCTCCTGCCAAGTCGCCGGTTGTGGCATATTTGTCTGCCGCTTGGCGGGATAATGTTGCCGCCTCCTCGAAGCGTCCGTGTAGATCGTCATACAAGTTCCCCAGTTGCCCGAGCGTGCTCGCCTGCCCGGCGACATTTCCGAGCCGCACCTTGATCGCGAGCGATTTCCGGTAGGCATCCTCCGCAGCTTCCGGCTGGCCAGCCTCCTGATACACCATGCCGGTCTGATGCCAGCTCACGGCGACGCTGCCCGGTTCGTCCAACTGGGTGAATCGCTCCCGCGCCTCGGCATGCGCCGCCAGCGCATCAGGGTAGCGGCGCTGATCCAGGCGGACGGTCCCGAGTTGGCCTTTGCCGACCGCGACATCCCGAGCGGCACCGAGTTGCTCGCTGCGGGCGATGGCTTCTTCATACGCCGCCGCCGCTTCGTCGAGCCGGCCCAGGCCGAGAAGACAGTTGCCTTGTTCTGTGATGCAGTCGGACGCCATCTTTTCTGCGGCTTTGCTGGCACCTACCGTCGCGATGGTCTCGAAACGCTGGCGGGCCTCGTCCAGCAGCGGCAAGGCCTGTTCCGCGCCGCCAGCCGTCCGCAATACGCGGGCCAAAAGGAAGCAAGCAACCGCCAGGTCGTAATCGGCACCCAGATACGCCTGCTCGCCCGCCATCCGGGCGCGCTGGAGCAACTGCTGCGCGCCGTCGAATGCCTCGCGCAACTGCCCGTTGGCAAGCTGCTGCTCGATGCGTGTTCGCGTCGCCTGGAACCGCGCGTGATTTACGGCGTCGCCCAGCGTCGCCGCAGCCGCGTCGCGCACCTGCCCCACGCGATCCAGCAGATGCGTCTTGCCGAGATTTTTCAGCAGGCTGTAGAGCGAAGTGGCCAGGTCAATCGTCGCCTCCTCATCGCCGGCGCGATGCACGAGGTCGAGCAGCGCAACGAGGTTCGGCAGTTCCAGCACCGTCAGCGTCGCCGCGACTTCGGCGTTCTGGTTCTGCTGCTGCACGAGGAACTCGACGTACCCGCGCATCGCCTCGATCCAGCGGGTCGTGAGCGATTCTAGGAAAGGCGAGCCGGACGGCGTCAGCCTCCGGGTACTATGGGGAGGCGATTCGGACGAAACCCGGTGGCTGACGCCAACCGGCTCGCCTGAAGCCGCGGCGGTCATCCCTTCACGCAGGTACGGACACAGCGCGGGATTGAGCGTGAGATGGTTGTAGCGATTCGGCGTCGCCAGCCCTGTCTGGACCAACTCGACCGCCAGCGACGCCACGTCGGCTTCTTCCCACGAAACCTGATCGTAGGATGGGCATTCCTGCCCGTCGTCTTTTGCCGTTTCGTCTGCGGGACGGACAGGGATGTCCATCCTACGGGATTGCATCATTGTGCGAAGCATGTCGAGATCAACTCCGCCGTGAAATACGCCGAGCACTTGTGCCCGGTCGCGGTTCTCCGCTGACATGCGGCGGAGGGAAAGTTCGACGCTGGCGAAGACCGATTTCTCCCGGCTGCCAGGGAACGTCTTTTCCATCTCCGCCATGAGCCGGTCGAGCGACACGCGGGTCTTCTCGACGCCGTCTTTCCGCAGCGCCGGGGCCAGCAGCGCCAGCGTGCGAGCGTGGCCGTGGACGGCATCGACGAGTTGTTCGATTTGCTCCGTCGCGGCATCCATCAGCCGCACCGCGTTAGCGGCCGGTTCGTGGGTGGAACGGGGTGGAGTGTGTGCGTTGTGGGGGAACCGGGGGCTAGCGCCCGGCGGCTGAGGGGGCGGTTGATGGTCATTTGTATTTAGGACGCGCTCGACCAACTTCACGGCGTCCTCGCGGTCGAGTTGGTGCAATTCGCGGCGGTGCAGGTCGCTGTTGAACGGCGCAGGCAAGGCCTCGCGGCTGGTGAAGATGAGTCGTGTGTCGCCTGCCTTCAGGAGTTGCTGGCATACGTCGAGGATGGATTGCAGTTCCCGCCGCGACTCTTCGGAGAGTGCAGCGGGCGTGTCTTTCTCGATGAACTCCGGCAACAAGACGCTTTCCATATTGTCCACCACCAGCAACGTCGATTGCTCGCGGAGTGCTCGTTCGACTTTCCTGATTGCGTCTTCGAGATCGCCCGCTGCGGAAAATTCTTTCCCGACCAACTGTCTTCCAATCGCATCGACCACCGCACGCTGGTTGCCGTGGGTCTCAACCGAAACAAACGCCGCACGCCGCATCTGGTGCGAGCGGACCATCCAGCGCGCGAACTCAGCGGCGAGAGCCGTTTTGCCTTCGCCGCCTTGGCCGCGGATCACAGCGTACGTAGGGCAGGCTTCCAGCCTGCCTTTTTCGGAAGTGAAAGGCTGGAAGCCTATCCTACGATCAAGCAGCCGCTGCAGCGCCAGCAATTCCCGACTGCGGCCGATGAACCCGGTTTCTGGCACCAGTGGCAGATCGCCGAGACGTTTAGCGAGGGCGGTTTGGAAATCTGCCACCGTCTGCTTTGCGGGCGTGGTTTTGAAGAGTTGCGGGTCGTCTTTTTCCTGGAACAGCACGGGCACGAACCAGTCCTCCAGCCGTAGTTCGCCTACGCTGAAGATGCGGCCTCGGAAAGTGTCGTCCTTGAGCTGCCGCTGGCCCGCGAGCATCGCGTCGCCCACGCGTTTGCCCCCGGCCAGGGCCTTGTAAAAGGACTCGACAAACCGCCGCGCGGTTTCGACCAGCACGCTGTGACTCATGGCGACCACCGAGGCTACGCCGACCTTGAGCAGCTCGGACGCTACGGACTCAGACGCCTTCTCAGCCTGCGCGGTCTGGCAGGCTTCGAGGAACACGAGCGGGATGCGATGATCCCGCAGCAACGGGCCGAGTTCGCTGGTGAAGACGGTGGCGTGTCGTCGGTTGTCGAGTTTGCCGATGTCCTCAGGCAACTCAAAACACAGCCCGCCGAGTCCGACGCTTTTGTCATAAACCCCGTGGCCGTCAAAATGGACAACATGATACGGCGTCTTTGCGGCGCGAGCCCGATCAAGTTCGTCACGCAGAGCCGACAGCGTCGGCGGGCTGAGGACGCGCATTCTGACCAACCCCGGCAGCGATTCCATGGCCTCAACCAGCGGCAACGCACTCGCGCGGTGATCAATGTAGCCGCAGGACTCGTCCTCCGGCCGCGCGGTGACAAGGAGAATGCGAATCGGCGTGGCGACGACCGGAACATCAAACGCTTCGGTCCCCGGCAACCGGCGACGCACACGAGTCGGAGTCGCTCCCTGAAACAGATATCGTTTCCCGTCGTGCATCAGTTCCCACGGCAGACCGAGCAGCAAAGTGGCGGCCTCTTTGGCGGTATTCACGTCGTCTTCTGGTGCGCCTTCTTCGAGCGCGGTATCCACATGGACTGAGAAGCGGCGTCCGGATTGGTCGTCGATCTTTGCCCATGCCTGCATCACGTTTTCCCGATACACGACAGGCATTGCCGCTTCGTGAAGCAACTGTCCCCACTTCAGGAGGTTTTCTTCGACCTTGTCGGCGCGGTCCCGAAAATAGTGGCTCGGCCAGATGGCGTATTTTTCCAGATACCATCGCAGTTCCTCCGCCTCGATGGGACCTATCGGCGCGACCAGCCGCCATGTCTTGACACTGTGGACAGGCGGTTGCCCGTGTGTGGCGGGTTCATAAACAAGCCGCGCGCGGGCCGATGCGCGGCGGACGCCGTCCTGCTCGTGGAATTTCAGGTCGGTGAGTTCGAGGACGAGTTCTTCGAGCGGTTCGGCTTTGGGCTGCGGGGTCGAGATCACGTCGGCGGGATCTCGCAGCCTCATTGCAACCAGAATCCCATTCATCGCCGCTTCAACTCCACCCGCGTCGCTGCTAACGGGGATGTAGAGCGGTTCGTCGTCGAAGAATTCCTCAAGCACGCCGAGCTTTGCGTCATTCAGCGAAAGTGGAATGACGGGGAACTTTTCGTTGCCACGGTTCTTCCGCAGTTCGAGTGCGTGCCGCAGTTCTTTGCCGACCCATTTTGACTGCAGCCCGTCGGTACTGACGACCACGGCATACGCGTCGGCGTCCTCAATGGCTTGCTGAATCTCCGGCCACAACGGATCACCGCCACGCAGTTCGCGCGAATCAATCCAGCCGTCGTGGCCATGGTCGGCAAGCGTTGTACGCAATTCGCGGACGAACTCGTCGTCTTTGGAACTGTGAGAAATGAAGAGCCGGGTCATGTTCGATGCCTCTGCCGCCGGAATGGATCGTGTCGTGCGTCCGCACTCGTGCGATCAGTGTAACCTTTACGAGGGGCAATGGGCCAGGGCTGGCAGCCTGTCCTGCTTTTTTGCCGATCGATGGTCAGATAGTGATGGCAAGTTTTGCGTTGGCATCGTTGCGGCGACTTTGCCGAAGACATGCGGGCGATGTTGCGCGGTTCGTTTCGTTCGCGGAGCGAACGACGACTATTTGCGGACAGATGCATTTCCGGAGTCGTTTGGTAGACTGCTTCCGGTGTCAAGCACCTTCTTGTCCTGCAAACAGATTCCGGAGCTTGAGATGGTAGATTTGTGCTCGCAGTGGCGTCTCCCGATTTTTCGCGGAATTTCGTGGTCGCTGTGTTCAGCGTTTTTGCTGGCGGCGGCATTCTGCATGTGGCATCCGCCGGACGCCGGGGCTCAGGAATTTGTGCTGAAGTCCGGTCCAACGCAGCACTGGTATCGCGGCAATATGCACACGCATTCTCTGTGGAGCGATGGTGATAACTATCCCGAGATGATTGCCTTCTGGTATCGAGATCGTGGCTACAACTTCGTCGTCTTCACAGACCACAATACGTTGCACAATCGTGAGCGCTGGATTGATGTCGAAACGAACAAGGGTGGTCCGACGGCCTTCGAGAAGCTGCGACAATCATTTCCAGGGGAATGGGTCCAGACTCGAGAGAAGCAAGGGCATTTGCAGGTTCGGCTCAAGGAATTCGACGCGGTCTACGAACGATTCGCGCGGCCTGGAAAGTTCATTTTGATCCAAGGCGAGGAAATCACGGATCAGTATAATCGGCACCCGATCCACATGTGTGCGACAAACACAAAGGATCTCCTGCCGCCAATGGGCGGAGAGAGTGTGGTGGATGTGATACAGCGAAACATCAACGCGGCCAGATCGCGATGCGAGCGATCTGGAGAACGCACGCTCGTCCACCTGAATCATCCGAATTTTGGCTATTCCATTACCGCCGAGCAACTGATGCGGATTGAGGGTGAGAATTTTTTTGAAGTGTACAACGGGCATTCCGGTGTCAACAACGCGGGAGATGCGACACACGCCTCGACTGAACGCCAGTGGGATATCATCAATACCTGGCGACTGGCAAAGTTCAGCCTGCCAGTCATGTATGGTTTGGCCACCGACGATGGCCACGATTACTTTCAAACAATTCCACAGAAAGGGGCGCAGCCTGGTCGCGGCTGGGTCGTGATACTGGCTGAAACACTAAAGCCCGACGCGCTGGTAGCCTCGCTGGAATCCGGACGTTTCTATTCTTCCTCGGGCGTGAAACTGGAGTCTGTCGAGCGAACGGCGGAGGGACTGCACGTGTCCGTCGCTGAGGAAGCAGAGGTCTCGTACCGCATCGATTTTATTGGCACACGGGCGTCTTTCGATGACTCCAGTTCGCCCGGCAGTGACGATCCGAAAATCGCCGAGACGGTGACTCGCAAGTACAGCGAAGAAGTTGGGATGATCCTGCAGTCAGTGGAAGGATCGGAAGCCCGCTATGCATTTGACGGCACTGAACTGTATGTACGGGCCGTCGTCACATCGTCCCGCCTGCACCCGAACCCGTCTCAACCTGGCGAATTCGAACGGGCCTGGGTGCAGCCGGTCGTGGTTGCCGGTTCGGAGGAATCGCAGTAAGGAGAGCGTCGGAAATCGATCGACCCCGGTAGGACGGGCACTGCTGCCCGTTATGGTCCGGGACGGGCAGAAGTGCCCGTCCTACGGAAAAATTTGTACTGCCGCTCGCCTAAAATTCGGTTCATTGCACTCGAAAGCCGACGAATGGAATCCAGCCAGCCATCGGACGAAAATCCCTTTGCAGCACCAACATCGCAATCGACCCCGATTGCGAAGTCGATGCCTGCGGGATTCTGGAGGTTGATCGCCTCTTGGCTGATTGTCTTTGTTCTGAATCTTCCGCTGCCCGTTACGTTTGGAATCTCCGCCACAGACGGAAACGGAGTACCGGGGATGACGCTTGGCTGCCTTGCCGTGTTGGCGGCGGGGATCTGGCTGTGTCGAGAGGCGCCTTACTTCATGTTGCGACTCAACATCGGTGCCGTGCTGGTCGCGTTGACTCAATTTTTCGGAATGATTCACATGTTCGCCGGGATGGCCGCCATGTCAGTGACGGCAGCGATTTTCCATGGCAGCGTGGCAGGCACTGGCGGGCGTTTACACGGAATCGCCGACGTCGCGTTCTGTACGGTGTTGACCGGCCTGGAGTTGATTCTGCTGGCTTCGGCGATTGGCTATCTGGCCGGATTCATGTATGAATTGCCCACCGGGACGAAAGATCGATCGGTGCGATGACTTCACTTCGCGTCTGTCGCGACCGAACGCCAGTCCCGATCGCGCGGCATTGAGATCACAGACTCTTCGTGGCGGCCC
>JBBQSE010000164.1:0-15251 GCA_038214195.1 Planctomycetales bacterium | reverse complement strand
GCATGTGGACTGCTCTGGCTACATGCCGAAAACAACAACGCAACTTCTTCGATTTTCTGACGTCCTCCATCGAAGCGAAGCTCAACAAACAGCCCGCTCCTTCCCTGCTCCACGGCTGATGCCGTGAACGGTTACGATTTTTCAAGGTGTGAGTCTCCGCAAAAGGTTCTTCCATTGCAACACTCCGCAATTGTAGACGCGCCACTTGCGTCAAGTTTGGACGATTTGATCACTTCTCTAGTCCCTTTACATACTGAATCACACCCGTAGACCCAGATGTGTCAAGTCCGTCGCCACTCCATCCGACATCAGAGATTTGGCGGTGCTGCGGAGTTGTTCAATGTCGGTACGGCGGACGCATTCGGATTTGCCTTCCAGTGTCGCCAGCACGATGCTGCTGCCGGTTTCGGTGGAAAGCAGTCCGATGACGGTGTGACTGGTGGTCGTGGCGGCGACGTTGAGGTATTTGGCGTCGATGGCAGCACTCGTTCGAGGATCACGATGGAGAGGAGAAAAACCAATGGGGACACAGCAGTTTTCGAAACGGCGTTGGGTTTCAAGATGACTCAGTGAGTTCCGCAGTAGGGATCGACACCCAGCGCGAATTGAGTCAGCCCGACACGATGGTTTTGCCAGACGAATCGGCGACGGCACCTGTCTAAATCCTCGGAGATCGGCGGGAGGCGGCTGTTGAAGTGGCGCACAGTGCAGTGTCGCGGGAGAATCGGGCGCAGCGTTAAAGCCTGGCCGAAACGCTCTACGTGCCCGCCGCAACGCTGAATCGATGGACTGGGCTGAACGTATCGCCCCTAAACGGAACTCAGCAGCTCTCGAACCGCACGTCGAGCCCGGTATTTGTGCGAGCCGGATTTGGAGCGATGACCATCGATCTGATTTGGCTGGCCCGCCACGATACTGAACAGCTTGCCGAAGTTCGTCACAAGATGGCACCAGATGTCAGACGACACGCCCAGTCGATCAAAGAGCGGAGCCAAATGTTGCGGCGTCGCTCCGCGTTTATCCACCACGAAATATCGCTGAGCCGACTCCGAATGGCGGCCACCTTTTCTTTGTCGTTCCGGATGTTGTTGAGTTCGAATTCCGTCGGTTCCTCCGGCTGCCGATGTTCATCCCGCCGCACCGGGCACAGCATCAGCCACCGCCGAGCCACCTCAGTGTGATCCCACTCTTTCACCACATCCGGCCTGGATCTCAGAACGAGGTGTATGTGATTCGACGTGATCGGCTGACACAGCAAGTCGATCCCGAAGTGTCGCGCCTGAAGTACAACGGTCATCACTACCGCCTTCGCAGACTTTATCCTCGCTGTCGCTGGGCGTCGCTCAGTTACTTCCACTGCTTGCGATGATCATAGTTCTTCCCCGTGAGCGCATCGTCCCCCAGCAAAAAGCACCGCCGCACGGTCCGGGTCACCACATGCACAACCGCAATCTCATCCGCCGCAAAGAATTCCACCCGTGCAAATCTCGCCATATCCTCTCTCCTTGTGAATAGCCCACCCGAACAAACCCACTGTCACTCACTCCGAAATCCGATCAAAACGCCGCTGTCTGTCAACGATAGAGCTGTGTCCCCAATGTTTCATAACGTAGCAAAGAGATTCAGTTTGTCGGACATCCTCCAAAACGGAACATGGGCCACATCGAAAGCTCATAAGGGTGCTTCGAGACGAGGTCCAGGTGATCCGTCTCCCCTGAGTAGCAGCAGATACGCATCGCCGTTTGGTGCAATGCCGAGTTCAATTCGTCGACGCAGGTTTTTGTCGAACATCTGAAGAAATGGATCATGGTTCGCGTTCGTGTGGACGTCGAACCTCATGTTCGAATTTGGATCGCGGATTTCAAAACCGGATTTGTTATCATTGTTTTCTGCGTAAATGACCGATCGTAGATTATTGTTTCGATCCATCACCTCCACGGACCCTTGAAATTGCGCTCCCGTTTTTACGTACGCGCCTCCCGCAATGACCACAAACACCAGACTGGCCGCAACGAGGCTAAAAGATCGCATTCTTCGTCGGAGCAGGATGTTTTCATCCTGCAGTAGATCAATTCGGCTTTCCAATTCGATTAATCGCTGTTCGTCCATTGCACGGTCCTTTCAAAACAGAATGGTCTTCTTTCGGAGAAATCCAGGAGTCTCAGCCAACGCATGGATTAGTAGTCAACGCCGGGTTGCAGCGTGGCAATCCTGACAAAACAGGCAGAACATGTGCTCACCATCACCTTAATACAGCAAGGTGACGGTTTCAAACGCGATGCAATAATTTCCAGGGAATTCAGTAATCAATTCTGCAGGGCTTGCCATCATGATCCTTACTCAGCTTGTGCTCTGTCACCCTTGCTCTAATGGATCGGGTGGCCTGGGCTGGACAGAGAGGAGTGAAGGACGCCCCTGGGTTACGGGTTAGCGTTTTCCAACCCAGGCCACACTTCAATCCATTAGTGACACAGCACTAGCCTGCATTGCGCACCGCGCTTGTCGGCGGTTGTTTTTCGGGCCGGGCGAAATTTTGCTACACCTTGACTGGTGGCCAGCGGATGTGTCGGGCCGCTCAAGCATACTCCAATGAACTTTCCGAGGCCAATTCGGCGCAATTTCAACTTCGTCAGCGCGGACATACAGGCACGGCACGGGTCGAACCGGTTCCGGAGCATTCGCTACATGAGCAGTTTGGGAGCGAACACAATGTGGGATCGGTCGCGAGGATCGTAAACGTCCGATTCAGCGAACAGATTTTGACTTCGCCACAGCTCAAGAAGATCGTGCGTGTAAGACTTCATCGCCTGAGTCAGCAATTTCGAACTGGGCAAGTGGCTCGCCAATTTGAACCAGATACGACGATGAGTCGACTGCACCAAAGCACCCGCCTTGAACTGACGAACTCGCGCCGTACCGACTTCCATTGTATTCAGCTCAAGCAAGGTCAAGGTGGGTGGCTCTATTTTTTCTCTCTGTGTTTCCTCGGCTCTGTTTTTCGCGCTCCTGTTTTCGCTCAGGTGGCGCTGTTTTCGCTGCTCTGTTTTCGCTGTTTCGGCTGTTTTCCAGTGGCTTTGTTTGTGAGTTGCCTCCGCTGGTAACCGAAGACGGACTGACGCCCATCACCTGCAAATTCCTCAGCAAGTACTCCGCCCTTACGAAAGTGTGCGGATATCTTAACCAACTCACGCGTCTCAGGGCTGGTTGAAGGCAGCTTCAACGAATTCCACAAGAAACGACTTCAGCAGGCAATTGACGCAAGATCCGAAACAAGCGACACAAAAACGGCGACTGGCACTCTGAAGCAGGATGCACTCCTCACCTTCACAGGCTTCTCACTGCATTCCACAGCGACACTTAAAGTTCTCCGCCGTTACTCAGAAGACTATTGATTCGTTCCTCCAGTTTATTGAACAGGTTTGAGAGAAAGTCCTCCTTCTTTGCACGGCATCTCCCGTATGGCAGTGGAGCGCCTTTGTGCTCCAATGAAACAATCTGAAAACTGTCGAGTCCTTTCAGGTCCATCGTTTTAAAGTCAACTGCATGGAATAGGACGGGGATGATTGGTTTTCGTTGGTCCTGCACAAATTTTGTGAGTTCCTGCTTTGTGATGTATTCTGAGCCGAGGAACTTTGGCGACACCAGCAGCAGTCCCAAGTGGCATTCCAAAATCGCGCTCTGAATCTTGGTGTTCCAATCCTCGCCAGCGAGTACGTTGAGGTTGTCTTTCCAAATCTGGTATTCGTAACTCTTCGATGTCGCCAAAAGTGCTTTTAACTCCGTTAGAAACTCTTCAGTGTTGGTGTCTTTGCGGGCGTATGACAGGAACAGTGTGATCTTACGGCGGAGACGACCTTCCTTTGGTGGAGGTGTACGTGGGGTAATTTCCGGTGGGACAGTCTCATTGTTCAGGCCAGACTTTTTCCTGCGCTGTTTCTTGTCGTCGGACTGTTCCAACTCATTATCAAGCACTTTGACTTCATCAAGCACTTTGACTTTTTCGTTCTCCACCAGGAGAGGCTTAATTGCCTTTAGGAGGATGACACACCCTTCGTATTCTTCTTCAACAGCACTGTCTATGATCTTGAACTGAGCCTCAATCACAAGTTGTTTGACTCTGATAAGATCGATCCTCCGTTCTGTCGCGAGCCTCCCTAAGTTGAGGTTGATTTCCTGTGCAGCATCCCAGGCCTTTGCATTCCCGGCCAGCCATTCGTCCTGATTGTGCTCCAATTGCCATTTGCGGATATTTTCCATAAGCAGATCGACGGGAGGATCCATTTGAGGTGTCGACAGGGAGAGTACGCCGCCGGGTTTCAGTACCCGAAATACGGCTTTGAGGCATTCACCGGGGTCTTGGAGGGCAAACAGAACATTCATCATCACGCAAGCATCGTAGACTTCAGGAGGTTTTTGGTCTTCCAACCGTTCCTGGCAGATCCGACGTACAACCGTTGTCGCATCGCCCTTCAGAATTTTTGTGCGCTTTTCGTAGTCCATCAGCTTATCTGACAGATGCCCCAGCATCGCGTCATTCGATTCAATCGCCGTGACTCTGCGACCAGGTACGTCAAGCAGACGCAGCGTTGTATTCCCCGTGCCTGCACCGATTTCAAGACACTCGCGGCATTCTTTAATCTGCTCGACAACCTTATCGACGAGCCTGATGTAGCTCGGGTACTTTTGGACGACTGCATCATACGATTCGGCGTATGAGGTCCAAAGGTCTTCAGATTCCACCACCTGCAGCACATTTTTCCAATACTCTCTATGCCGCTGCGCGAAGTAAACATTCAGCTCGATCTGCCATGTCGTCGATCGTCGGTAATCGGATTCTCGAATCTGCTGGGCCAATTTGTGGAATACAACTAACCCGAACCTGCTGGAGATGAACTCCAGTCGTTCCACATCGACCTTCTTGAATCCCGGCCAAATCTCGCCGGTGTCCTCCGCCAATGCAATATCTTCCGCACCCGGAGTTGGGAATTCGACGGGGTTACGCTTCGTAATGGCTTGCAGATTCTCCAGTTTATTCACGAATTCCATCGCATGGCAGCCCATCACTAAACCAAGTTGATTGGCAATGACATCCTGAAACACAGCATTCCAGTGGACGAAACGAAATCCGGAATCGAGTAAGTACATTGGCGTCATGCTTTTAAGACGCGCCAGTCTGTCTTTTGCCGGCGGCACCCAGTTTTTCAGAGAACGATTGCGCGCTTCACCGAGGACTCCCCGCGGTGCGATCACCAGATAGGGACTTTCACCGCTTCGCTTGATCATCGACGGTGTTTGTGGCAGTCCTTTCATCGCCGCAAACACGTCCTGGAAAATGCCCTGCAGCGTGATGGCCTCGGCTGAGCCATCCCTGGCCGTTTCAAGTGCCTTCAGCAGGTGTCCAGTGAATACGCCGCTTCCTGTTCTCGTGTTCCCCGTGGCCTGCTGATCCGCTGCGCAGGCAGTCAGGATGTAGACGCCATCCCCCATGTCACGGGACGTTGGCGGCGCCTCCATTTTTCCCTCACTAATTGGCATGACAACATAGTCTGGAGATGAAAATGGGGAGGGAACCGGGGGTAGAGCTTCCAGTCCTCGAGCCTCTTGATCATTGACGACGACACCGCTGTAGCAACAGTCGAGAATGATCACAGCCCGCCTGACGTTACGACTTTTCAGCATGACTTCGATCATGGAGTAATCAAAGTCCTGAAAGCGTTTGTCGGGTTTGGCGCGTGAACTGAAGGTCGCAAGCAACAAAGAATCGCTCGCACCCATTTTTTTTAGTATTCGCCCATGGCCGGCATAGTAGATCAGTAACAGATCTTCGGCGGGATTAACGGCAGTCAGGACTTCATTGAGAGCGTCGTCAATGGCGACCGCTTCCCCGTTGACGATCGTTTTGATTTTGAAAGGTGGCGATCGCAGCTTGTTGAGGACGCGGGTCATTCCTGTCAGGTCGTCTTTGACAGTCGATAGCGCACAAAGAAATCCGTCACTTTTAGGGAACGTGTCATTCACAATCAGAACCGCGTGTCGCTCCACGTTCAAACTTCCTGTAAATGGCCCTCCAAACAGGGTAACCCGCCCTTAGGATTGTCAGAATTCTACGGTTTTTTTTACGGAAAAAAATCAGAAACGGGGCCAAACCCTTATTTTCACTGTGAAAGCCCGGACCG
This sequence comes from Planctomycetales bacterium, assembly GCA_038214195.1. Taxonomy (GTDB): domain Bacteria; phylum Planctomycetota; class Planctomycetia; order Planctomycetales; family Planctomycetaceae; genus SXXK01. The sequence continues at coordinate 9,075 of JBBQSE010000164.1, read as the reverse complement.
GCAGCTAAAAACCTCAAACTGTGATTGTGACGATTTGGGCGTTTCACTATCTTGACCTTCTCTGAATGGATTTAGAGGAGAGTATTATGCATGATGCTATAGCTCGAGAGTTGCCACCGACGCCAGCGGGCCAAAGTGGATTTCCGGATTCTGCTGAGGTGGAACTCTTTGCAGAGCCACTGGATCCCAATGAGATTCGAATTGCCCTGAGCGAACTCCACGGCCTGATGTCGCGAATTCGGAGTGTTGTCATTAGTCGCGATTTGCGAACCGCGTATGATCGGATTGCCGGCATCACAGTCGTTGAGCGGCTTCCAGGGCTCCCTCCTGCTCAGAAATGGCCAGTGCCGTGCCGACGTTGATAGTCAGAGTTTCCTTGCACGAATCAAGATGACCGCATCAACGTACTCACTGGAAATACTTTCAACCGCAAAGCCACTCAACTCGACCATCGATCGCAACTCCCCAGTCGTGAAACGATGAATCATCCGGTCCAGCGCTGTATGCTGCTCCCGCGCTTGGTGAAACGCTTCCTCAAGGGAATTAAAAACTCCCTTTTTTATCAGGTCTTCCCGGAGTCGCGCGAACAGCCGGTCCACATCAGTCTGAGAATGAGATGTGGTCAAAACCAATATTCCGTCTTGCTTCAGAATGCGGCAAACTTCTCTGAGGCAAGCTGCGGGGTCATCAATCGCATAGAGTGTATTCACCATCGTCGCTCCGTCGAAGGTGCTGTCCGCAAAGCACTCCAGGCTGCAAATGTCGCATTGGTAAACGGCTAGTCGATCCTGTGGTTGTGCGCGCGTTTTCCTGCGAAGCCTGTTGAGCATGAACTCATTCAAGTCCACAGCACACACTGAGCGATCGGCCTGGTCGTTCAGCAGAGCGATCGCCGAATTGCCTGTGCCGGCTCCCAGGTCAACGCAGATGCAGGCACCAGTGACACATCTGACCACGGTCTCAAGCAGGTTTACATAGTCTGTAAAGTTCAGAAGCAGGGAGTCATAAACAGTAGCGTACTTTGACCAGATTGCCCGTTGCTGCAAACGATGCAATACGCGGACCCAAAGCTGAGTCGCCTGAACGGGATCAACCACTATTAAGTGGGCCGACCAGGCCACAATTGCCCCGTCGTCGTCAAGAATCTGTGAGATAATCCTGCGAAATGCCACCGTGCCGTATCCGGGGAGTTCCACTTCCAGGCGATCTCCGACAACCTCTGCCGGCATTTCGGAATCGGTCGAGGCAGACTGATCGTTCGGCGGCTTAATTGACGAGTCAGAATGTGTAAATAGCTCACAGATCTGATGTCGAACCAACCTTAACGGAGTAGCGATCAGTTCCTCGAATGCAGGGTTCCAGTCGATAAACCTGTCGTCGGAATCAAGAATGTAGGTGGGGCCGACGAGTTCAAACGAACTTGCGCGCAACTCTGCCTCGGCTTCGCTACTACCGAGTGAGGCGACCGGAATGACAACTTTGTCTGTCGTGTTTGCGCGATTCCCGCTGTCCATTATATTCCCTTCCAAATCGAAATCCTCCGGCCAGCAGATGGCAGCACCCGTCCCGTGCGGCTGGTGTCTGGACTGCCATCAAATGAGTGAATGCAGTTGTGCGGAAGAGCCGTCCTTACTCCAGGGATTGCATGCGTTTCTTCCACGTTTTCAGACAAAGCCACGATCACGAACTGATTGACAAATCACCATTATGACTCCGGATTCTGAACGCTGCATTGACTCTTTTTAGGTAAAGCGTCTGACGCGTCGAGCAGCATTCGCATCGCCACAACACGATCCGGGACGTTCAGCAGGCGGTAGTCCAGCGATTGGAGCAGGGGCTCAAAACCCAGTTTTTGAAAGAGGCCGACATGTTTTGGCAGACACTGCAGAAAAAGCACGTCTCGGTGCAGCTCGCGCGCTTTCTCAACCACCGCATCACTCAACTGACGGCACACACTGACACCACGAAATTTCGACGCAACAATGATTCTGCTCAATTCCGCAGGCCTTTCCGCATGGAGGATTGCATCGGCAATTTGATTGTCTTTCATCGTTGCAAGAATTGGAATCGAAGCTGACCTCGTGGCGAATGTGCCGGTCTGCTTCTGAAGCCTGGAGCACCACTGTTCACTCGCCTGCAACTCCGAAATTCCTTCGGCCTCACCGTCAGCCTCAATTATCAAACGTACGGTTCCCGCTGTCGCCTCATCTTCGTCCACTGCAATAAAATGGACTGAGGACCAGTCGAAAGGATCTATATCACATCGGCTGTCGGAACTTAGATATCCCAAATGAGCGTAGGTCTCAAGCCGCAATTGAAGGCAGGATGTAAACTGTGACCAATCCGTAACAGGCTTAACGATAATCATGCCGGACCAGGTTCAACTTCGATAGAACGGAGTTGTCAGTATCAACAACGCCGTTCAGACGAAGCTGATTGGGTTGAAACGATTCTGTTTAGTATCTCAGGATGCTCCGCGAAGGTCAATTCGATTCGCGTATCGAATTTTCATAGTTCTTAAATAGATCTGCGGCGAACGAAAACGAACAAGGCTCGATGTTGGAAACCCGACGAGCGCGCCTGGAGGCAACCCGAGAGGCAACATTTGGCTTCCACTTTGCAACCAGCAGTGCCATGCACCATGAATTGAAAACATGACTAACATGGAGAATTGGGGTGATAGAGAGGGTGGTGCATTAAACAATCGGTGCAGCTGGATTCGGTGAATGCCAGCGGCGATCGAGTCTCCTGTGCTTACTACAATTCTGGGAGCAAGGACGGTCGAGATAACGGACTCGGCAACCGCCCGGCGACGATTTACATAGCAATGGGCCAGACGTGGGCACTGGTGGATGCCAGCGGCAATCGGCACAGTTTCACATATCACCGCACGGGTACCCATACGCAGCTCATCGACCCGCCGCACGACGCGGCAGGGCAGCGGAGTGCCCGGATCGATGTCCGCAGCAACCGCACGACGAATGTGTGAAGCACCGTCGGGCAATTGACAGGCCGAAAAAATCTGAACGGCAGTCGAGCGACCGTGAGTTTCGGCACGGCAGGAGGACAACTACATTCCTCTGCAAGCATCCAGTTTGTCTCAAAGCGATGTTGTGCGAATTGCTGCAGTACAGAATTCGGTACAGCATGCAGTGAAAAACAATGACAAACGGTGCATAATGTGGAAAGTGCGGGAGCCGAGGGCAATTTATGCATGGGATGCAAGTGCTTAATTCTCAGTGACTTTTGCGATTGTGTTCCGGTTTGTGCGAGATTCGTACGGTCGGCATTCTCCACTAAAGATCCTGAGACTGGAAAAGCCGCGGAACTTCGGGTTCACCACCTTTCCGCAGAAATTGAGTGAGCATCGCCGAATGCCCGAGCCGCCACCTTCAAAACGTCGAACCAGAGCGACACAGGGCACTGACACGCAGTCGGCAAAGGCGACTGCTCGTTCAGGCATCTCCTCAATTCCCTACGCGGAACTGCATTGCCGCACGAATTATTCGTTTCTGGAGGGAGCGTCCCACGCGGATGAACTCGCAGCGCGGGCGGTGGAGCTTGGACTCAAGGCAATGGCCGTCACCGATCGAAATTCACTGGCGGGTGTTGTGCGCGCGCACGTCGCTGCGAAGGAAGCGGGACTCAAGCTGCTCGTTGGAGCGGAAATTGTCCCGGAAGATGGCCCAGTTGTCGTTCTGCTGGCAACGAACCGCAGCGCTTACGGTCGACTCTCGCGTCTGATTACCGTCGGACGGCGGCGAGCGCCCAAGGGAGAATGTCGACTCAAAGTGATCGATATTCTGGAACACGCAGAAGGGCTTCTGTGCTGCGTGCCGCTCAGTGAGGAAAGCCGGTACCGATTTGAACGCCGTTATGTTCCGGGAATCACGACAGACGTTACGGCAGAACGCCTGCAGGTCTACAAGGACGGCTTTCGCGATCGCTGCTATGGACTCGCGGAACTTCATCGCGGCCCCAGCGACCTGGAGAGGTTGCTTCGATGGAAGTCGATGTGTCAGCGGCTTGGCGTCCCTGTCGTGGCCGCCAACGACGTGCATTATCACATTCCGCGACGGCGGGCTCTGCATGATGTGGTCACCGCAATTCGACACGCAACCAGCCTGCAGTCACTTGGACACGAATTGTTTCCCAACGGCGAGCGTCATCTAAAGTCGGGCCAGCAACTGCTGCCACTCTTTGACGGCGATGCAAGCCTGATTGCACGTTCGGTCGAAGTGGCCGACCGCTCCACATTTTCTCTGGACGAATTGCGCTACGAGTATCCAGAAGAGTTGGTGCCGGAGGGCGTCACGCCGATTCAGCACCTGACAACTTTGACCATGCAGGGCGCGGCGCAGCGTTATCCAAACGGTGTCCCTGCAAAAGTCAGCGGTTTGATACAGCATGAGCTTACGCTGATCGAAGAGCTGCATTACGAAGCATATTTTCTAACCGTGTACGATCTGGTGCGATTCGCCCGCGAACGCAAGATCCTGTGTCAGGGACGCGGTTCAGCGGCGAACTCCGTCGTCTGCTACTGCCTGGAAGTGACGTCTGTCGATCCGAGTCGCATAGACGTGCTGTTCGAACGCTTCGTCAGCCGCGAACGCAACGAAGCGCCGGATATCGATGTGGATTTCGAGCACGAGCGCCGTGAAGAGGTGCTTCAGTACCTTTTCGAACGCTATGGACGCGATCGAGCCGGCATGACGGGAGCGGTCATCACCTATCGACCTCGATCCGCAATCAGAGATATCGGACGGGCACTGGCACTGTCGAATGACCGCATCGACAAGCTGGCCAATCAGATGGAACACGTGGATCACAAGGAACAATTCCCTGAGCGGATGCGGGAAGGCGGCATTGATCCGGAATCGCTGCTCGGCCGACGAATGCTGGAACTCCTGAATTCACTGCTGACATTCCCTCGACACCTGTCACAGCATTCCGGCGGCATGGTTATGTCACGTGGTTTGCTGAGCGAACTGGTGCCAATCGAAAATGCGGCCATGCCGGGCCGAACTGTGATTCAATGGGATAAGGATGACCTCGATGCCCTCGGATTGCTGAAAGTCGATTGCCTGTCACTGGGAATGCTCAGCTGCATCCGCCGCGCATTCGATCTGATTGAGCAACATCACGGAAAAACGCTGACTCTGGCGAACGTGCCGTCCGAAGATCCGGCGGTCTATGACATGATCAGCGCGGCGGACACGATCGGTGTGTTTCAGATCGAAAGCCGCGCGCAGATGAGTATGCTGCCGCGGCTCAAACCGCATTGTTTTTATGACCTGGTGATTGAAGTTGCGATCGTGCGTCCAGGCCCAATTCAGGGCGACATGGTCCACCCGTATCTGCGGCGACGATCCGGGGAAGAAATAGTCGAGTATCCAAACCCGGCGGTTCGGTCTGTGTTGCACAAAACGCTGGGCGTGCCCATCTTTCAGGAACAGGCCATGCGACTGGCCATCGTGGCGGCCGGATTCACTCCAGGCGAGGCCGATCAGCTGCGCCGCGCCATGGGTGCCTGGCGGAAGACGGGAGTGATTGCGAAGTTCCACGAAAAACTTGTCAACGGCATGATCGAACGCGGCTACGACTCCGAATTTGCGGAGCGAGTTTTCAAACAGATCAGTGGTTTTGGAGAATACGGTTTCCCCGAATCCCACGCCGCCAGTTTTGCGCTGCTGGTCTACGTATCGGCCTGGATCAAGAGGTATCATCCGGCTGTCTTTGCCGCCGCGCTGATCAACAGTCAGCCGATGGGATTCTACGCGCCCGCGCAACTCGTGCGGGATGCAAGAGAGCATGGTGTCGTCGTGTTACCGTCGGACGTGAATCACAGCAACTGGGACTGCACACTGGAAGGGTCAGCCGAATCAGCGCGGCGGGGTCCGTTTCGACACGATGACGCGCGGCACGCTCTGCGACTTGGTTTCCGCCTGCTGCGCGGGTTTTCCGAAGAACACGCACGGCAGATCGAAGCAGTACGCCAAAGCGGCGGCGCATTTCGATCGTTCGAGGAGTTTGCTCAGCGAACTCAGTTCAACCGAGCGACGTTACAACTTCTGTCGCGTGCCGACGCTTTCGCGTCACTCAAAATCGAACGCCGGGATGCGTACTGGAAATCTTTGCCCGCCCGTGAACAACTGCCGCTGTTCGATGAGCCTTTGTCCGCAACGCCGGAAGATGAGATTCCGGAACTGCCCGCGATGTCAGCTCAGGACCAGGTCGTCGAAGACTATTCCTCCGCTGGTCTGACGCTGCGAAAACATCCGGTCAGTTTTCTGCGGGACCAGTTGATCCAGCTGCGAGCGGTCACGGCTGAGCAACTTTCAGAACTCAGCCCGGATCGCCGCGTGAAAGTCGCAGGGCTGGTTCTGATGCGGCAGCGTCCGTCAACGGCCAACGGAATCACCTTCGTGACGCTCGAAGATGAAACCGGTGTCGCAAATCTGGTGGTCTATCCATCCGTGTGGCAGCATTTTCGGCAGACGGCTCGCTTTGCCACCGTGATGATGGCCACCGGACGCCTGCAGCGGGAAGGCGACGTGATCCACGTCGTCTGCGAACGCCTGGATGATGTCAGTGAAATGCTGGAACAGATTGATTCAAAGGCGAGGAACTTTCGATAGTGGAGAACAATTGTCTGCAAGCGTTCTCTCCAGACAGCGTTCTCGAAGCAAACAGGCTGCCATTTACTCGAACAGCGTCACTTTTCCGAAATAGTAACCCGAAGCGTAAGCGAGGGAACGAGTTATGTATAATCCCTCGCTCACGCTTCGGGTTGCAATAACGCTCGGTTTCCGCCAAAACTGACGTTGTCCAATTAGCCAGCGTCGTCAAACCAACCGTTTCACTCTTTTTTTGCTGTACTAATACGATTCATTTTCGAGGCAGAATGCGCACCCAGCCGCAAAATCCGGTGACGCCGGAAAAGATCAGAGAGACACCCATGAATCCGGTCATCCCCAGCCCGGCCCATCGCGTCGCGGGAATTGCGGCAAGCACAACGCCCACAATGACAAGCAACCCATTGGCAATTGTGGCGTGACGTTCTGGCGTCAATGGAATCTCCAGTCATAGTGACGCGAAATTGCTTCAATTGTCATCGACCTGGTAAACATGTTCCACTTAAACCTCGATGTTGTAAACCGTTTCGCGGGTTTCTTTGCGGGCGAGGTAATCAACGCGGCGAGATGTGTCGTTGGCAAGTTGCACGACAGACGGCTTTGCACCGGGCTTCGAAAGACACAGATCGGGAACAGGTTTTAAAAACACTGCCTGGCTCTCAGGCGAATGGAATCCACGATCAAACGACAGACGATTGACCGTGTTGTCGAACAGCTGCTGAACAGTCTTCGTCGCGAATCGCTCGCCAATCAATTTCTGTGTGCTGGTCTCGCGAAACAAAGTTCACGAGTGACAGGGCACGGAATGCCCGTGGAAAACTTCGCCCTGATCGAATCTCTGCCCTCCTGTGGATTGGCAATCGCAGACGCAACTGGCATACTGCCGAAATCGCAGTTACCTGCCGGGCGAAATCATACTCCGAGCAGGTTGTTGATTCCGAACCCTCTTCAGGAAGAGTTGCATGGCCACTGTCATCGAACCACAGCCATATGCGGCCCCGAAAATTCGTCAGACCGGCATTCTGATTGGCGACGAATTTCGAGACTCTGTCAGTGGCAAGACTTTTCAGACAGTCAATCCCGCGACTGAAGAAGTGATCTGCGAAGTCGCAGAAGGTGATGCCGCAGACGTCGATCTTGCAGTTCATGCGGCTCGGGCGGCATTTGAAAACGGTCCGTGGTCAAGGATGGACGCCCGTGATCGCGGTCGCCTGATGCACAGGCTGGCCGATTTGGCAGAAAAGCATCTCGACGAGCTTGCGGGACTTGAAACGCTGGACAACGGCAAACCGATCAGCGATTCGCGGACAGCCGATCTGCCGCTGGCCATCGACTGTCTGCGTTACTACGCTGGCTGGGCGGACAAAATTCATGGCGACACCATCCCGATTCGTGGCGATCATTTCTGTTACACTCGCCGGGAACCTCTGGGAGTCTGCGGACAAATCATCCCATGGAATTTTCCTCTGCTAATGGTCGCGTGGAAATGGGGTCCGGCGCTGGCCACCGGAAACACGATCGTGATGAAACCCGCCGAACAGACACCATTGAGTTGTCTGCGACTGGCGGAACTGGCGCTTGAGGCTGGCTTTCCGCCGGGCGTCATTAACGTCGTGCCTGGATACGGACCAACGGCGGGTGCGGCTCTGGTGAAACATCCTGAAGTCGATAAAATCGCATTCACCGGAGAAGGGTTGACGGCAAAAATCATCATGCGTGATGCCGCCGATACCCTCAAGCGGTTGACCTTCGAACTGGGTGGCAAGAGCCCCAACATTGTATTCGCCGATGCGGATCTGGATGCCGCCGCAGCGGGCGTTGAGTTTGGTCTGTTCTTCAATCAGGGACAATGCTGTTGCGCTGGCAGTCGATTGTTCGTTGAAGAAGCGATCCATGATGCGTTCGTCGAGAAAATCGTTCAGCGTGCCAGCCAACGAGTGCTGGGGAATCCCTTTGACACCGAAACGAGTCAGGGGCCGCAGGTCGATCGGCCTCAGTTTGACAAGATCATGGACTACATCGGCCGCGGTCAGGCTCAAGGAGCCAACTGTGTGACAGGAGGAAAGCGTTTCGGCAACCGTGGCTACTTTATTGAGCCCACGGTCTTCACCGGCGTGACCGATTCGATGGACATCGCCCGCGACGAGATCTTTGGCCCAGTCCTGAGCGTGCTGAAATTCAAGGACACGGCGGAAGTCATCAAACGCGCAAACAACACCCCCTACGGACTTGCCGCTGCGGTATGGACGCGCGATGTGAAGAAAGCGCACAAGGTCGCCGCAAACGTTCGAGCGGGTACCGTCTGGGTCAACTGCTACGATGTCTTCGACGCCGCCGCCCCGTTTGGCGGCTTCAAGATGAGCGGCATCGGTCGCGAGCTTGGAGCAGCGGGACTTGCCAACTATACCGAACTGAAAACGGTGACGATGAATCTTGCGGA
>JBBQSE010000163.1:0-15299 GCA_038214195.1 Planctomycetales bacterium | reverse complement strand
GATTGATTTGTTCTTGTACAGGATCATGCTTGCATCGCGTTTGTAGCGCGTGCCGCCGCATACTTCACACGGCAACTCAATGTCTGGCAGGAACTGCATTTCTATCGTCACCGCGAATTCAAAGAGCTGGAAAAAGAGGATTTAATCGCACTCATGCGGCGTGCGCTGGCGGACAAGAAGCGCGGACTGGCGACATATCAGGCAGTCGTTGATTCGGATGCCCTCGATCTGATCGCGACAATGTCCGATGGCGATGGTCGCAGGGCTCTCACGGCGATTGAAATTGCCGTACTTTCGGTGGCCCAAACGACAAGATGTGTTGATCTGTCGGTCGCCGAAGAATCCTTGCAGCGTCGAGTTCTGCGATTCGATCCGAATGGCGATGACCACTATGACGTTGCCAGCGCCTTCATCAAGAGTATTCGGGGAAGTGACCCGGATGCCGCGCTGTACTGGCTGGCACGCATGCTGGAATCGGGCGAAGACCCGCGCTTCATCGCCCGTCGCCTTGTCATTTCCGCATCCGAAGACGTTGGAAACGCAGATCCAATGGGATTGCCAATCGCGACTGCGGCATGGCAGGCAACGGAAACAATCGGGATGCCCGAATGCCGCATCAATCTGGCCCAGGCAACGACTTACCTGGCGTGCGCCCCAAAGTCGAATGCATCCTACAAGGCCATTGATGCAGCCATCGCGGACGTGCGGCAGAACACGTTGGTGCCGGTCCCGATGCATCTTCGAGACGGACATTACGCAGGCTCAGAACGACTCGGGCACGGCGTCGGTTATCAGTATGCCCACGACGAGGCGGACGGCTGGGTCGATCAGGATTACCTCGGCGTCGATCGCCAGTACTATCATCCCGTTGACCGCGGCAAAGAGTCAGAATTCCGACAACGACTGAAGAGTCTTCGCGAACGCCGCAAGTCTACTGGTGATTGACCCCGAAGAAACAGTCACCCCCAATCCGCTCTACTTGCCCATACTGTCAACTCTAGAGGCGGTGCGCACCAACACTGACACCAGGATCAGAAACTTGGGAAGTTGCACTGCACAAACGAGTTTTCACTGGCTACCCTGCAAAATATCGGCGGTTCGTCGGCGGGGCGATTCCGCGTGGCTTCCCAATCACTCACGCAGCAGGTTTTTCACGGAAGAGAAGAGATGCGACTCCAACCCAAGACCAGTCCCGAAACAGATCGCTGTCTGGATTTGATTCAGCAGTCGGCCAGTGTTGTGGTGGACGATCTGTTTGTTGATGTGGGAAATCTGTCCGTTGTGCTGACGGGACGCGCTGATTCATGGCACGCCAAACAAATTGCAACCTCCGCAGCGCGGCGGATGTATCCGAACCATCGCATCGAAAATTTGCTTCAGGTCAACAGCATCCGCTAGGATCGCTCATCGCGAATGCATGCTCGACGTGTCGCGCGAGGCCGCTCAGCGCTTTGGAAACGGGATACTGAAAGTGTCCATTGTTCGATCGCCCGAGTTCAGCGATTCTGCTCCATCGACTGCTGGACCAGTGCTGACGTCGGATGTGATCCGATGTTCGCGCACAAAACCACGAGTCCTGCCAAGTGCCAATGCGTTACTGTTCTTTCCGTGTAACAACACCTGTGTTGTTGGCGTGGAGACTTTTCGCCCGTCTTCCATCGCAATTTCCACTTTGAGCCCGCAATTGACCTGGTCCTTGTACTTACTCATGTACGGAATAAAGACGCTGTAGGAATGTCCCAGCGAGCCTTCCGTGCGATGTACTTCCCACGCCTCAGGTTCAAACTTAAACGTATGCAATGGTTCCGGGTTGTCGTCAGATTCCTGGTCATAGTGATCGTATTCGTAAACATTCACCACGCCGTGGACACGCGTGCCGGTTTGACAAGTCGGTCCAAAGAACAGGATCTGTCCGGCAAAGCCTCGGCAGTTTCTGTCATTCACATCTTTTCCAGTCGATGGTTCCCAGATTGCAACGATACGCGCAACATTCTTTTCGATTTTTGGATGGCCCACGAGACTACCAGGATCTTTAACCAGCAGCGCCGGATCGCGAATCAGGGCCGTCGATGCGGAGCAGCCACAGAACGTAGCGATGGCCAGACCGGCAATTGCAAGCTTCATGGTAATTAACTGATGCATGATTCCGCTCCCGGCATTCAGGCTGTTGATTTAATCCAAAATCGTGAGCGGCAAGGCGCTAGCCGCCGGTATATGCCAGAGATTTTCGAACAATCACCGGCGGCTAGCGCCTTGCCGCTCACTAAATCGACAGCCGGCACTCACAATTCCCCGCACGTCGATTCGCATTGACTCCGGAATTACCGTTGGACGTCCGGCTCAAGGAATTGCTCGATCGGCATTTCAGGCCTGAGAATTGTGCCTGCTTCCGGTGTCCACAACTGATTGTTTGCTGACTTCGGAACACTGTAGAGCGGTCCGTGTACTTCTTCCGCTTCGGATTCAATGAAGTGCATTCGTTCTGATTCAACCTGCTTGATAAGTTCCGAATCAATGTCACTCATGACGATGCGCGGCGTCAGAAAAATCAGCAATTCCGTTCGCGATGTCGTTGTTGAATCGTAGCGAAACGCCCTGCCCACCAGCGGCAGGTCGCCCAGCCAGGGGACCTTGCGTTCCAGTGTATTGTCAGACTTCGTAATCATTCCGCCGATCACAATTGTCTGACCGTTCGGAACATTCACCGTAGTCAGGGCCTGCGACTGATTGATGATCGGCGAATTCACTACGTTGGCACCGGTCGCAGTACTGGAACTGAAAATGGGAACCGTTTGCCCCGACAGCGAACTCTTATCCGCAAACACGTTCATGGCGATGACACCGTCCGGCGTAATTCGAGGAGTCACACGGAGCGTAATCCCGACTTGTTGCTGCGTGATGGTCGGCGAGGAATTCCCCGCTGTACCCGTTGTCACGCCGTTTGTAATCGGCACCTGTTGGCCAACAGTCACGTAGGCTTCGTTATTGTGCGTCGTTCGCACCTGCGGCCGGCTCAGAATCTGAACCGTGCGGCGCGAGGCGAGCGCACGCAGCAGAACACTGACCGCATCCGACTGCGCGGAGAATACAAAGCCGCCAAAACCCAGATCTGAATTGGCCCGCCCCAGAGAAAAGTTACTTAAGCCCTGCGTCGCCACAGTTCCGGGATTGGTTCCGGTGCCTGAATTATTACCCAGCGGACCTGTGGAGTTGAAATTCAAACCTGGTGAAATCGTCGTACTGGCACCACCCGTTGTGGTTGTCGCCACCAGACTGCGGGCCAGCAGCAACGGGTCCTGGAATCCCAGTTCAATCCCAAATTCGTCCGTCGCGTCCAGAGTCACTTCCACCAGCAGCGCCTGAATCACCACCTCTGGCGGTTGAGCGTCCAATGCTTCCACGATCTGATTGATCTGGTCGAAGTACTGCGGAGAAGCGCTGACGATCAACGAGTTGCTGTTCAGGTCTGCGGAGATCAGAACTTCCTGACGGATGCGTTCGATGTTGCTGAACAGATCAGCCGCACTTTGTTGCAGGCTCTGCTGCTGCGTCAAATAGTCCAGCAGTGTCGCCGCGACCGTATCCGCAGGTGCGTTGCGCAAAGGGATGACGGTCGTCAGCCGCTGGCGAGTGTCGTCGGAATCGAGGCGGAGAAGAATGGCTTCCACAACACTCAACGACTCCGCGCTGCCAATAGCAAGCACCGAATTGGTGCGAATGTCCGGCGAAAAACGCAGTGGTATCAGGCTGCTGGAAGATCCTTCCGTGCCAGCCAACTGAATCCCAAGCTGTGTTGTCTGATTTGTGTTGGTGAACATGGTCTCCAGCGTGGTCACCGTTTGTTGAGCGTCCGCGTTCTTCAGGGTGAAGACCTTGATCTCGGAAACAGCTCCTGGGGCCTGATCCAGGGCCTCGATCAGGGCCTGCATCAAAGGCATACTGGCTTCCGGCGCGGACACCAGCAGACTGTTCGATCGGATATCTGCGTTGATACGTACGTCCGCCAGGATACCAGAACGAATCAGATCTCGAACCCCGCCGGTCGTCGTCAGAAACTCAAGCGCCACCGACTTGCTCGCTCGCAGTTCCACCGAACCCTGCGTATTTCCGCCGCCTCCAAAACCGGTCTGACCTGTTCCGGTGGTCTGCTGCGGCGGATTGATGACGGCCTGAATGGCCTGGCTGATCGTGGTACTCAGTTCCGTTGCGACGGCATTCTTGAGTTTGATCACCTGCATCCGATTGACGCCCCCCGGCTCATCTCGATCGATGCGTTCAATCAGTCTCTTGACTTCGGCAAGTTCGCTGGGTCTGCCCTGGACGAGTACCGAATTCGTGCGGACATCAGCAATTGCGCGGATGTTGGTTCCAAGCCCTGTCCGTTCCGCATAAAAGCTTGTGAGAGCTGTGACAACCTGTGACGCTACGGCACTCTTCAGTGGAAAGACCTCAAACTCAAAATCCGGATCAAGAGGTTTATCCAGTTCCTTTGCCAGTTCGAGGATCGACGTTCGTTCGATTTCTGACGAAATGATCAGAATCGCATTCGGCTGAACCACAGGAATAAAGGCAGCCGTCTTGCGAGCAGTGCCCCCCCGCTGACGAAGTTCCGTCAGTTGCTCGTAGACACTGGTCAACAATGTTGCAAATGCTTCCGAGTCGATATTTGACAAGGTCAGCACATGGATCGCCGGCAACGATCCGATACTCATTTTCTCCAGTCGCCGGATGATCTCCTCAACTTTTTCGACGTCCGCCTCATTGCCTTTCAGCATCAAAAGTCCCAAATCCTGCATCGCCTGAATATTGACCTCACCTCGCAAATTGATGGCAGGATCTTCTGTCTCAGCTTTCGTATCCTGTGCCAAATTTCCAGCGCGAGGCGACGAAGCCGATTCATCGGCCATCGATACCAGTTGATGCAGCTGCTGACTCAACTGAGTGGCGGTTTCCGCCTTGATGCCATTGTTCGGCACTAACTTGACGGTTTCTTCGTCGTCTGATTTTGCGGTCTGATCAAGATCTTTGACCAGTTTTTGCAGTTGCGTCATCCGGGATGCCGGAGCTTCGATCAGCAGGCGGTTGACCTGCTGGTCAATTCCAATCCGGAACAACGGTGGGGACGCTTTGTCTACCGAGCCATCTTCGGCGCGGTCAAACACCGCGAAGGTCGGCAGTCCATTGATGCCTTCCTGCATCAACTCGGCTCGTTTTTCAAACACGACGTAAATCGTGCGTGCGAGATCCGAGGCTCGCGCATGTTCAATGTCGATCTGCTTCAGCATCATCGCTGGCGGAGCCGGAACATTTTCCCCGTCGTCTGATTCGACCTGCCGCGTATTTGAAACAGGGCGCACGGGCGAACCAAAATTCCCGATACCCGGACGCTGGTCATCCGAGGCCGCAGCCTGTCGGATTCCACTCGGAAGAGTACGCGGGGACGTGATAAATCCCGATTTGCGACCCGAATGCGGTCGCTCAGATCCAAACAATGGTGTTGCTCGTCCGTCGTCGTCCTCGGAATCAACGGCGGAGGAGGTGGAGACCGAATGAATGAGACGATCCACTGATGATGTTGGCGATGTCGTTGATTCAGGAGTCTGCGAAATCCGTGGCCGGGCGTACTCAGTCCGCGCCTTGTCAAGATTCAGCACAACAAGGTACTGTTTTTGACGCACGAGGCGATAGCCCTGGACCTCCAGTTCACTGTTGAGAATTCTGATTGCTGAATCGACGTCATAGGCGCGTTTGTCTTTGCGGGCAAAACGCCCTGGCGGCACCTTGTCCATCACGAGCGTCAGCTCTTCGTGCTTTGCCAGATCCAGAAGCACACGACTCCAGGTGGCGTCGAAATAGTTGATTCGGAAACCGTCCTCAACTTCTTCGAATTCCTGGACTTCAGCTGATCCGGAACTGCCCAGCGCCTGACGAAAGGACCGAGATTCCTCTTCAGACGCAGACAGACCATGATGACGATTCAACAGCAGACAGAGCGCGGTCGCGGATCCAAGGATCCCTGCTGCAAGCAAGCCGTGACGATTCACCGGCGCATTCCTTTGAAAAAGCAGGCTTTCAAAGTTTCCCCCAGGCAGTTGACCGATCTCCGCAGCAGCATTCTGCCCGCATGAGTTGCCAATCACTCATGTAAAGCATCTAGCAGGAGGTGCCCGTGGAGTTTGACCCCTGGCGCGAATTTCCTGAACAGATCGGTCGTACTGATCTTTCTGGAGTATCGGATTTTTCCGGGAGTAACGATTAGAACGGTTTCAACGGTTCCGCCGGATTTTTCCCGTAGCGCAGCAAAAAACGCCGGTCAATATTGACCGGCGTTTTGAATGTTGGAACACTTGATACAAAGTGCGTGCATCAGCTTATGGGCTGGCAGGCGCGCTGTCTTTGTCGTCGTTATTGAGTGTGAGTGCCAGAGTTGCCGCGACAGCTCCGCCAAGCAGCAACAGCTTGCCAGCAGTTTTCAGACCGTTGTTATTTGGGTCCTGACCTCGAACGACTTCGTCATCAACAACAATTGCCATTCGTGAAACGGAGGTCGGAGGAGCGGAATCGGCAGTCCAAAAGCGGACTTGCTGCTTTGATTCCCCAATCTGCACGGAATGCGAACCATTTCGCAATCCGCTGACCGCGAATCTCCCCTGCTCATCGCTAATCGCAGTGGCCACGACACGATCCTGGTGCAGTACATTCACTCGCAAACCAGTGACAGGCCTGGCAGATTGATTCAAAACACTGCCGACCAGCGTTCCGTCCTGATCCAGGGAATAATCAGCAGATCGGACGGGTGTTGTTTCAGAGGCCATCAAGGACGACCCGGGCAGCATTGCCGCTGCCAGCAGCAGACATAGACCATGACGTAATGACGAGATTCTCATTTGACCTCCGTGAATTAGTAGGTTCCATCGGAACAAAATGGTCATTGACGTCGGTAAGTCGGACGAAACAACCCACAGTTCCCCAGACTTTAAATCGCACCGCAATTCCAAGAGTGCCGGAATTGGTGAATGATGAGCCACTGGTCGAGTTTTTCGGATTTTTCAATTAACTCCTGTGACCCAAACAACGGAGAAGATCTGCCGTGCCGCTACAATCAACACACAGAGGACAGGTCCGGAAAGCTGGGAAAAGAATAACGACGCACCGCAGGTAGAAAAGGTCTGTACTTGTGACTAGTACCTGGATCCAACGGCTGATGGGCTCACTGGGCTTTGGCGGCCTTAATGCACAACTTCTGATGGCGTCTTTTGACCGAGATCGCGACAGGCATCAGCAGGAATATTTCCACCGTGCAGCTTCCACCGGATTACCCCGCGGCCTGCGCTGGGTCGGATGTGAGTGGCTTTCGCATCGCATCATCCTTCTTGATCGCACCACACAACAGCCAAATTTGCTGGTGTCGATCAATTTGCGATTTGAAGCCATTGAAGGCGGCGATATGGAAGACGTCGCGGCCGTTGCCAATGTTCGCGATGCCTGTGCCGTGTTTCAGTGGACAACCAACGCATGGGGAACCTCAGGACGCACGCTGTTCAACATGAATCCTGACGAAGCTCGGGAGCGATTAGCTGCGTCATACGAACCAATGTAAGCATCCCAAACACCTCACCGGTCCTCATCCCTCCGCATCGCTGCGAAATGGATTAAACCGGACGTATTCCCAGTGCCGGTACAATTCACTGGACCGCACCAGTTGATCGTGGACGCCGTCAACGGCAACTTTTCCTTCGTGAATCAGGACGATTCGGGAGCACTTCTTAACAGTTGACAGCCGCGTCGGCAAAAAGATGATCGTGCGATCTCCCGAGATTCGCTGGTAGGCGTCATCCAGCATCGCCTTTGTCGCGGGATCCAGTGCGACGTTTGGTTCTTCAATCACCAGCAGCGCAGGTTGCCGAACAACGGCGCGAGCCAGGCTGAGCCGAAACATCTGACCGCGATCCAACGCCGCGCCGTGCTCACCCAGCAACGTTTCGTAACCCTTCGGAAGCGTTCGCACGAAATGATCAGCATGGACCAGTTTCGCCGCGTCCAGAGCCTGCTGACGAGAAATATCTGTCTGGCCACAGGTGATATTCTCAAGGACCGTGGCATTGAAGACCGGATCGTTGCCGCCGACCATAATGGCCTCCGCACGCAGTGATTCCAGTGTTGCGACGCGTAGATCGCGACCATCAATGAGGATTTGCCCCTGATCCGGGTCGATGAATCGCGGGATCATACTCGCCACCGCAAACGCCGCATCACGATGCAGTGACAACAACGCCAGGGTCTCACCAAAACTCACGCGTAAATCCAGTCCGCGAATCAGCCCCGAATGCTGCGCCGTCGAGAAAACAACCTGATCGAAGACCAGCCCTCGTGACATCGGTTCCAGAAAACTGGCACCGGGAGCCTGACTGACAAGTGGAATTCGATTGATAAACGCTGTCACCTCAGCAGCATGCACGTTTCCCGCAGCTTTCAGTTCCTGCACGCCCTCAAGCTGAAGCATCGCCACGGAAACGAAGTACAGACAGGCGGCAATCAACATACCGGTCGTCACACCAATCGAACTGTCACGCAGAATATGTGCCACGAGGAAAATAGTCGGCACCATCACCAGCAACAGCAACAGCAGCCGACGCACCCAGACTGCATAGTTCTGCTGTCGCAATACCTGACGGCACCGTTCGCGATACTGAATGAGGTTGTTCTCAAATTGTTGATGTTCCACCTGCTCCATTCCGAAACCCGTGACAATCCGTGTCTTGTGAAGTCCTTCCGCCATCCGCGCGAGACCGCGGCTGACCTGGTCGGACAGCAATCGCAGCGACGAATCACTTCGATGTGTTTCATACCGAATCGCATATCGAATCAGCAACAGTGGCACCAGCGTTTCCAGTGCGACACGCCATTGAGTCAGCAGGGCCAGCAGAAAACAGACTGTAATATCAGCCGCCGCCATCAGCACAATGTCTCCCCAGCGACTGCACGCGGTTTCCAGGTACACAGTCGATTCGCGAAACAGACGATCAGCGACGCTGGCCTGCTCTCCCGAAAAATCCGCCGGTTCCAGCCGAATGGATTTTCGATGAATATGCTGCCGCAGCCGCTGTACCGCTGTTGCCACCTGACTTTCCACAATTCCTTCGACAACCGACGAAAGAGCCCAGCGGAGCAACACAAATACGCAAATTGTGATCAGCAGAAACGCGACTGCAGAACCTGTTGTCTGAAGCCAGCCTATGGATCGAATCACGCGCGCCAGAACAAAGCCGGTCGGATGCGAGGAGATCGAATCAGCAAGGTCCAGCAATCCAGCGTTGTGACTTTCGGGGACCGGAACTCTGCCGCTGGCGTCAATGAGCAGCCAAATGAGACCCGACGCGCTCACGAGAACCAATGCCAGTGCGATTGAGGAGAACAATGCGCAGACTGCGGCGGGAATATATCGAAGCTGAACAAGGGACCGGATCGAGATGATGCGATCAAAGTTCTGTATGTTCGGATCGGACACGAATTCTGCCTCCGATAATCAGGCCAGCCCTCAATTGGGGGGGTCGCCGATATCCCAATCACCCTGATTCCGGCGACATGCCGTTACGCACGGTAAGAGACGCCCGTCAAACCGAGATCAGCCATCCCGCAAGGTAGCCGCCAATCCGGGCGGCCACAACAGTCAATCGCTTACTCCGACTGAAATCCGTGCGAGAGCGAATCAACAACGGATAAGAATTGCCCAGACGGTACAGTTCCCGGCAACAGCTTTGGATCAGAAGCCCGGCTTTTCGAAAAAGCCGGGCTTCTTTGAGAGCGGTTCCGGCAGGTAATTGTTTTGCGGTGACTTACGCAAGGTCGCGGTCTTCAAACAGGATAAAGCCCAGCAGCATCATGGCACCGATGTAAGCCAGTGCGTACAGCAGACTGTAACCCAGATAATCCTGAGGCACGACACGACCGGTCGCGACCGCCGAAGATACATTAAATGACGACAAAGACGGTATCACCATGGAAATGAGCCGCGCCGTAAAAGTAACGGATTCGTTGGCTTCTCCGGCAACGCTGCGATTCACCATCACTTCAGTCAGATTGCCAATCACAAACACCGCGAAACAGATCACCAGATTCATAACCATCGGCAGTCGTGTCGCCGCCGTTACCGCGATCGCCCCCAGCACACAAACCTGCAGAAACGCCAGCGCGATGCCCGGCATCACCTGACCGATGATCCGCAGCCGATCCGGGTGCGGAAGAGGCAGCTCGACGCCGGAAACTTCGTGCCATTGCCAGCGGGGCGTGACATCTTCAGAGTGCTCGCGCTGATCGTACCCCACTTTAAAGAAAATCAGCACCGTAAAAATCGCCGTCAGAATGACGAACATCCAGATCACCGCCTGAACGATTCCCACATACTTGCCAAGGATAAACTGTCGGCGATCGATTGGTTTGCTGAGCAGCGTCATGGCCGTCTTGCCTTCGATGTCGCTGGTGATTGTGGTTCCCGCCGTCCAAATTGCCAGCAGGGCACCAGCGATGAGCAGCGTGGCAAGGCCGCATTCATTCAGCATCTTGACATCATCGCCCGATTCCATCGTGAAGAAGGGCATCACCGAGTTCAAAATGAGGACCCCGGCCGAAACCAGCAGCAGCAGAATGAACAGAGGCTGCCGAATTGCTTCCTTCGTTGTCGCGCGGGCCAGCACGCCGATCCTTGTGCTGTATGACAACGCCACCAAACCGACGAACAGCCCGAACACCGTCAGCCAGGTCCAGGTCCAGTCGATTTCCCTCGCATTAACCGTCACCTGAGCCATCGTCAAAGCAAAATTCATCACAACCGCACTTCCAAGTTCGACAAAAAACGGCAGTCCCCCGGCGCAATCCAGGCGGTACGGACAACTACGCCCAGACCTTCACCGGTGTTGGAGATTTCTGTGCGCCTGCCAAACACCTGTAAAAACGGGACTCAAAGGTGAGTGGTAGAAATCGATCTATGCATTGTAGGACGGGCACTTCTACCGGTCGCCGTCCGTGACGGGCAGAAGTGCCCGTCCTACGGTAAATTTGTTTCTGACGCTCGCTGAATACCCTTTTGATGCGACCAAAGCCAGCAGTACACAGGTTTCCAGGTCACCATCAGCGCCGGATCGAGAAGCCTGTAAATTCATCGGCACCTTCAAAAATGTGCCGCCGAATCTCACTGATTCCAGCCCCGAATTCGTTCCGCAGCCGATCAACCAATTCCTGAATTTCTTCGATTGAGCCCGCCACGATGGCCTCAACGCGGCCATCGTGCAAGTTTCTGACAAATCCCGCCAGCTGCAGTTCCGTCGCGAACTTTTCGGTCTTCCATCGAAATCCAACGCCCTGCACCCGTCCCGAAAACAGAATCTGCTCAGTCATGTTGGACATTGCAAAACTCCCCTCTGCTGAACTCGATACTCATGACAGAAAATACCCGCTGAGATTGCCACATTCAAAGAATCGGTACCATTCCACATCCTGATTGTCAGGCGCCTCGTCAGGACGTTCCGCACATCATCCTTTAGCCCTTCAAATTCGTTTCCAAACACCAGAACAGTGCGTTCGGGGAAGTGGAATTTGTCAAGACCGGTGGCGTCCGTATCCAGCACGGTCCCGCAGATTTCAAAATTGTGCTGATCCCGCAGTTCCACCAGCGATGACGCCAGATCGCGAGTCTCAACAATTGGCAGGAACAGGACATTTCCCATCGACACACGCAGCACACGTCTCGAAAAAGGATCTGCGGATCCGCCGCCCAGGAGAACCCCCGCGCCGCCGAACGCCGCCGCGATCCGAATCAGCGCCCCCACATTCTCGGGATCGGAAACGTTCTCACCCGCAATCACCAGCGAAGGACCGAACGATGGAATCCATTCGTCCGACCTCAGCGCGGACGGACGAACCGCGCTCGCCATCACCCCACAATGAAAATTGAACCCAACCAGTTCGTCAGCCAGTTCGGACCGCAGTCGCAGCACCGAGACATCTGGTCGCAGAAAAGGCTCACACGTTGCGAATTTCCTGTCGCTTACCAAAACGCTCCGCACTTCGAGTGAACTCTGGAGCACACGTTCAACCACGGTCGCTCCCTCAGCGACAAACAAACGGGCATCGCGGACAGAATTCCGAGATTTCAAGTCCCGAAAGACATCCAGTCGAGGATCTTCGAGTGAATCAATTCGTTCGTGCATGAATCCAGGGAACCGGGAGTAAAGGATGAAAGTAGAACAGCCGAGCGTTATTGTGTATCGTTACGCCCTGACGGTCCACCCTGAGCCCCCATTCGTGCCACGGAACCTGTAGAAACAGTGTTTTTGATCGGTCCGGCTCTTCCCTTTATCCTGTTCGCAATTCTCTTTGTCGTCCGCCTCTCTCCGCCATGTCCCCACTTCGAACCTGCCGCCTGATAACACTGGGCTGCAAAGTTAACCAGTATGAAACGCAGCTCGTCCGCGAAGCGTTGCTGCAGGGTGGCTTTCGCGAGGCGAATGATGGCGAATTGGCCGATCTGTGCGTCGTCAACACATGTACGGTCACGAATACCGGCGACTCCAAATCACGGCAGGTCATTCGCCAGCTCTCGCGACAAAATCCCGGCACGAAGACAATCGTCATGGGCTGCTATGCGACGCGCGATCCGCAGTCCGTGGCCGAACTCCCCAATGTCATCGAAGTCGTCACAGACAAACGAGAAATTCCGGATGTCCTCGGTCGCTTCGGCATCGTGGACATGCCGAATGGGATCACCGAGTTTGAAGGCCACCAGCGGGCCTTCGTGAAGATTCAGGACGGATGCATTCTGAAATGCTCCTACTGCATCATCCCCACAGTTCGTCCCGGACTTCGCAGTCGTCGGCCGGTTGATATCGAAGATGAAATCCGAGCCCTGATTGATCACGGCTACCGCGAGATCGTGATCAGCGGCATCCACATGGGTCACTTTGGAATCGATACAAACAACTTGCAGCCCGGAGACAAGCCCGAACGTCTTTGGCACTTGCTGCAACGCCTCGATCGCATTCCGGGCGAATGGCGAATGCGACTGTCGAGTATCGAGTCCGTCGAAATCAACGACGATTTCATCAAAGCCGTCGGCGACTGCGAACATCTGTGTCCGCAATTTCATCCGGCTCTGCAAAGCGGCAGCGACACCGTACTGTCTCGTATGAGGCGACGTTATAGAGTCGAGCGATTTCTGGATCGACTCGATCAGATCCGCGACATGCTCGGCAATGATCCAGCTTTCAGCACCGACATTATCGTCGGTTTTCCCGGCGAGTCCGACGCCGAATTCGAAGAGACTTTGGAAACCTGCCGCAAGGCGCGTTTCATGAAAGTCCATGTGTTCCCTTTCAGTCGCCGCGACGGTACGCCCGCCGCCACAATGCCCGATCAGGTGCCGCCGGAAGTCATCAAAGAACGAGTTCGGGTGTTAAGTCATTTGGAACGCGAACTGGCCGAGCAATACTATTTGAGTCGCATCCAACCGTCGGGTGGCCGGGGCTGGACGGAGCGGAGCGCAGGAAGCCCCGGAGTTTCCAGCTTTCATTCCCCAACGCTGGCCACCAAAGAATCAAGATCCGGAACGACTCACGTCGTGCTTGTCGAAGGCACATCAAGAACGCGGCCCGGTTATATGCAAGGCTCCGACCAGTGGTACATCCCGGTCGAAGTGCCCGGCACGATCGATGATGTCCGCAACTTTGTTTCATGCCGGTCTGTCTCTGCCAGTCGCGATGGTGTCGTTGCAGAGCGTTTGTCACCTGCGGCTCTATCCACCGCGATTCGTCGCCAGACGATGCCGCTCGCAGTCGAACTGGATCCCGCTGATTCCGTCGAACTCGTCTCACTTGGCGTTCCTGCATCCAGCACCGCCGCCGGAGTCCATACATGGCCACGCTGATCGCGATCGAAGGGATCGACGGAGCAGGGAAGGGGACTCAAGCGGGCCGACTGGTCGCTTCACTTCGCGAACACGGCCTGCGCGTCGATTCTTTGCAGTTTCCTCGCTACAGCGCCACGACGTTTGGCACCGCCATCGGCGACTTTCTGAATGGTCGTTTCGGAACCCTCAACGAAGTTCATCCGCAGCTTGCCGCTGTCCTGTACGCGGGCGACCGCTACGAATCGCGATCACT
Source organism: Planctomycetales bacterium (assembly GCA_038214195.1). Taxonomy (GTDB): domain Bacteria; phylum Planctomycetota; class Planctomycetia; order Planctomycetales; family Planctomycetaceae; genus SXXK01. Next base: position 1,146 of record JBBQSE010000163.1, on the reverse strand, counting down.
GCTGCTGGAAATGATGGGCACCAACGATGTCGTTGTGCTCGATCGCTTCGTCGGCTCCAACCTGGCACATCAGTCCGCGAAACTCGAAGGTGACGAACGCACAGCACTCATCGCGTGGATCGAAAAAATCGAATTCGAAGTCTTCCAGCTTCCGCGTCCGACGCTCACGATTCTGATCGACATGTCGTCACAGATGAGTCGCGAACTTGTCTCCCGCAAAGCCGTCCGCGACTACACGGACCAGGAAGCCGACCTGCAGGAATCTGACCTGCCCTATCTGGAAAAAGTCCGCCGCTGCTACCTCGCCCTCGCCCACAGCCGCCTCGACTGGCGCATCGTCCACGGCCTGAACGACGACGGTTCATTGCGCACGATCGAAGATGTCGCGACAGACATCCTGCAACTGGCGATCGCGCACCGCAGTTGACCGACATGTAGCCCGATCTGTCTCAGATCGGGATCCAGAAACGGCAGCAAATCGGATCGGCTACGTCACATTTAGCATCGAGCAAAAAAGTGCTGTCAGAAGTACGTCAGGCTTTCCAGCCTGACTCGCAGTATTTCCAAGTCAGCCTGGAAAGGCTGACGTACTTTTATTCTCTGCTCGTGCAATTAGTTCCACGCACGACGAGTTGGGTCATTTCTCCAATTCTGTCCACGGCTCACTGGAATCCATCGGACCAGTCACTTGCGAAACCGTTTTATTACCAGAACACGCCCGCAGGAACTTCGCGGAGAGAAAAATGACCGAGCCCGAAAATCCCTACGAAAGCCTCCGCATCGTCCCCGAAGTGGCGGAGCGGTCCAGTCGGTGGAAATCAACGACTTTCAAAGTCCTGACCGTGGTGGGAATTATTGCTGTGCTGATGGTTCTCATTCTGCCAGCCATCCAAAGCCCACGTGGTCCGTCGCATCACCTCGAATGCCGAAACAACCTCAAGAACATTGCACTGGCGTTGCACAACTACGCCTCACACCATCAAGGCAATTTTCCACCCGCATATACGGTGGATTCGGAAGGCAAACCGCTTCACAACTGGAGAACAGTAATCCTCCCTTATGTCGATCAACGAGAACTCTACGAGCAGATCGATTTCTCCAAACCATGGGACGACCCGGTCAATGCAGAAGCCTTCAAGTCGTATG
>JBBQSE010000162.1:0-15369 GCA_038214195.1 Planctomycetales bacterium | reverse complement strand
CCGCTCCGAACGAAGCCGAGTCCCACGCCGCGATGGCCGAATTGCGACAGAAGCAGAACCGCTGGGCAGAAGCCATCCCGCACTGGCAACAGGTCGCCCGCTATCGCAAACTGGAACCGACGGGCCTGTTAAAACTCGCCGGAAAGCATCAAAAGGGTCAGGAAAGCATCAAAAGGGTCAGGCGTCTTTGATGCTCTCCAAGCGGAGATGGGATAAGGAAACGCAGCTCATTGATTCAGAAGTGAGTTGGTCCTCTTCCTTTGCTTGAGCGAAAAAGGTGACAGAAAATCGACTTTCAAACGCCTTACTCCCAGTCCACCACAAGAAGCCCCGAGACACGTCCGAACCCGGCAACTTCCTAGGTGAGGACCATTTGTGTGTGGGCTCAGATTGGGCTGATGATTTGGTCAGCCCGAGCTTTGTCGCAATCTGGATTCCTTCGAGTCAAGAATCTTGAATCGCCGCTCGCAACTCCAGTTGATCAGTAGAATTCATGTTCAACACGTAGATTGTTGTACGGCCGACGGAGGTCCTGCCCAAAACGTAAATGCCATCGAACGAAAAATGATCATCCCATTGATCGATTCGTGGATGAAACAGCGGCGTCAACTCATTGGTTTCAGGATCTCGACCGGCAATGTTGCTGGACTTGGCTAGATTGCAGTCGATGCAGGCAAGGGCAAGGTTCTCAAGTTCATCGCCACCTCCATGCTTTCTGGGAGTGACGTGTTCAATCTGCAGCGTTGCGAGCGGCGATTGATTCTGATGAAGCCCACAGTACTCACATCGATCGTTGGCTCGTTGCCGAACAAGTCGTTTCGTCGCTGCGTCCATTACGCCTCAAAACCCGACAGCAGTTTGCGGACTCTTGCCTGCAGAATCGCGACGAACTTGTTGGCACGCACATAGCCTTCATATTCAGCTTGCTCTGCGTCTGAAAGCTCGCCCTCATTCGACAGTTTAGCTAATTCATCAATTCGCTGACGAAGCGTCGGCTCACCGCTATATGCAACAATACCCCGAGCCTGATCCACAGTGAGAAACTGCAGAATAGGATCGGTACCACGATTAAAAGCTTTGGCGTCGATGGTTGCACTCATGGCGATATTCTACCAAATCCGGATTCACACGGAAGAGAAATGTTGCAAGCAATATCGTCGCCAGTCAGAAAGACTGACATCCAGCAGATACCGCACTACCAATCCTTCGGCTCGGGAAGTTCACCTTGCGGGGCACGCTTAAACGGCTCGTCAGCGAAGACACCTTCGAGTTCATCGAAGTAATCCGGTGGTCCTGTCAGCTACGAGATCCCCCGAGAAGTGATTGCCGAGGGGATCGTTAACGCGGTCGCCCATCGAGACTATTCCAGCAATGGCAGTGTGCAAGTGATGCTGTTTGCCGATCGACTGGAGGTCTGGAATCCCGGTCGTCTGCCGGGTTCGCTGACGATCGCCCGGCTGCGTGAACCTCACGGATCGGTTCCCCACAATCCACTGCTGGCCGAACCGTTGTATTTGACTCAGTACATTGAGCGACTTGGAACCGGGACGGGCGATATGATTCGCCGCTGCCGAGAGCAAGGACTCAAAGAGCCTGAGTTTGCTATCACCGACGGCTTCAGGCTGACGATCTGGCGTGTTGCAGGGGCCGCAACTTCGGGGAAAACTTCGGGGAAAACTTCGGGAAAACTTCGGGAAAAACTTCGGGAAAAACTTCGGGAAAAACGCCTGCGAGAATCGTGGAGTTGATGCGAAATAATCCGGAAATAATAATCCCTGAGATTGCAAGAAAACTGCGACGCACAACTCGGGCGATTGAGCTGCAAATTCACGATTTGCGACAACAGGAAATCATTGGCCGTATCGGCCCCGCCAAAGGTGGACGCTGGCAGGTATTCGAGTGAGTTTGCTTGAGCGAAAAAGGTGACAGAAAATCGACTGTCATACGCCTTGCTCCCAGTCCTCAACAAGAAGCCCCGAGACACGTCCGAACTCGGCAACATTGTGAGTCGCCAGTGTCATTCCATTGGGGCGAGCGATGGTGGTAAATCTGGCAATGCCCCAATGAATTGATCAGCAGTCAAATCCATGCCGTCCGGATCCTTATTCGGTGATTCCGTCACGCCGACCACGACCAGAAAAATGACTTCCGTTCGCCGATTTCGAATCTCGACGGAAACTTCGATCATACTGGCTATTGTCCCTTGAGTGCTCGTCACGACGGAGCGTGACGGCTACGTTTAGCGCTCGCCCGATAAATCCTCTGCCAGCATATGGAATGAGCTGCTGGAGCGTGGAACACGGGGGAAATGCTGTTCGCCTGGTTCCGGCAGCGGAACGGCCACGGTGATCACGATAATCGCCATCGCTCTTCTGCAAAACGAAAAAGCCCTTCGAAGATCTGAACACTTCGAAGGGCTCTCAAGTTTGTTACTCTGACGACTCGGGTGAATTGTCAGGATCGCAGAATAGTGACGCGTTATGGTTCCGTCGGTGTCTGCGGGACATTCTGGTCACGACCAAGGATGATCTGAATTACTCCGCCGGAACCGCCACTCTTGCCTGGATTCAGAATGTAGTCGGCATCGAGTGCTTTTGTAATGCGTTCCTTGACCTGCGAAAGATGAGCCGTCGTGTAGGGATCGTGCTTGTCGGCGGAAGCTGACTGAGCCGCTTCGATCTTCTTTACGATACTTCGCAACTGTTCGGCCGAGAGACTGGAGATCGCGAGACCTGCCGCGCCGGATGAACCTCCGGGCAAAGTCAGATCGATCAGTCGCTCCACATGTTCTCGCTGAAGACTGCGTCGCAGACTGGAGATTAACGGCTTGCGGGCATTGTATTCGCCTTCGGCTTTGGCATCCAGTTCTGTCCAGATGGACTTCGTCACAGTGTCCAGCATCTCCGGCAGGGTGAGGCAATCCTGGTCGGCCGGCACGCGGGTTTCATTGTCATAAACCCGTTTCAAGGTTGTTGGATTCATCAGCCCCGTCAGCACAGATGTCTGAATCCCCATGATGCGATCATGAATTGGCCATGTCGATTCTTCCATCATCGACGACATGTTGTCCGACCACTTGTCCAGACCCATCGCTGTCGTCAATTCCGGATTCAGCCCGAACGATTCATCGTGGAAGGCGTTTGTCGTGACAAAGTTCAGCGCCTTGCGCTGCTGCTCCACAGGAACAACCACGATTGGTGCCCTTCCGTTTGGATCGCCCTTCTTGTCACGATTCACAAACGCGCCACCAACCCAGTTGGACATCATCGACATCGACCGCGTCTGGAGAGAAAGCACCAGCTCGTAGCCGTATCGGATCCGATCCCAACTGTCGCCGTCTTTGATAAAGCTCGTCAGCAGACGCTCGCGATGGTTCTTCGCCAGTCGCATTTGCTCCTCAGCGAAGTCGAGCGGATCCTTTGAAAAGTCGTAGCGACGAGCCAGCGGGTCAGGTCCTCCCGTATCCTCATCCGTGGCATAGGCCAGTTCGGGCTCAGCCACGCGGGCCAGCACGGGCTTCAGGTCGCCAAACGTGTAGCCATACTCAATGGCCCAAAAGTCGTAAGGACCAACACCGGTCATGCAATAATCACCCTGCTCAGTGCCGGAATCAAGGCGAATATTTGCGGCAATGTAGTCCATGACGGACCCGGCGAGTTGCTGCTTGCCCTTCACTGCGTCGCTGTTGATTTCCGCCAGCGTGTGAATGCTGGAGGCCTTGAAGTTATGCCGCAGTCCAAGCGTATGTCCCACTTCATGAGCTACCAGATGGGCGACGAGTGGCCCCACAAACGATTCGGGCATTCCGTCCAGCATCTGCTCTTTGGGTTCTTCCTTCTTCTTCTCTTCTTTCTTTTCCTCGGCCTTCGTTTCTTCATCGGCAGCAGGCGTCTCCTGTGCCTGCAGCATGTCAAACGTCATTCGCATGATGGCGAGGTCGAAGGAAATTCCTTCAGCGGCCAGACACATGCCGTTCACCTGGCTTGACCGACCAACAAGCCCGTCGAATTCGTCATTGCCCAGCAGCCGCGTGTCAACATTGGACATCGGATGTCCTGCGTACGGCAGGCTGGATTGAATCTCAATCTCCTGCGAAATCGACTTTCTCATCGAGGGCGGCGCGAGACGAATTCGTGGATCCCAATTTGGATGATCGGCCAGCCATGCCAGCGTATCCGGTCCGAAACCTTCCATTGCCACCTTTGGCAGAGACTCGGTGAATTGCTTCTGATAGTGACGAATCCAGCCATCCGTCAGAATGATGTCCGCATCCAGAATCTGACCAGTCAGCGGATGGACGCGGCTTGGCCCAATCGCCGTGCCAACGTCATTGTTCAGCCAGCGGACGAAGTTATAGTTGACGTCCTCCGGATCCTTGTCCATGTTAGCGCCGGTAACGTCGTCCTGGTAGTAGACTTCAATCGCATCGGCAATGCCAATTTTTTCATACGCTTTGTTCCATGACAGAATCCCTTCCCGCACCCAGCGACGGTAGCGAACCGGCGTGGTGTGCTCAATGTAGAACACGATGGGATTCTTCGGAGGACTCAGTTGCAGCTTCGGATCGGCCTTCTCCAGATGCCATCGATTGATATATCGAACATGCGTCTCGCGGTCGTTGTATTTGGCCAGATCGATGTACGTCGTTGTGAAATATCCAACCCGGCTGTCAGCAACGCGAGGCTTGTAACCAGTGCTGTCCGGAATATCGCTGATTGAATAATGCAGGATCTTGAGTACGCCGTGGTTGTCGGGCACTTCGAACGCGATCTCGACATTGTTCTCAAATGCCTTCGCGGTTTTGATGGAATACACGCCATTGCGAGTCAGTCCGTAGTTGATGGCCGACGGTGAAAAACTCAGTAAGGGGTTGTTCACCAGCATCGCGTCCATGTCAATGATCGGCCCGCCACCTGGCCCCATCGTCACGATTGGAACTTCAAGGAGGACACGGTCGGTAAACAGTCGCTTGACCGAAGATTCGGCTTCTTTGTCATCGGTCGCCCGATATTCAATTTCCGGTGTGAGCAATGCCAGATGCTTGTCGTACTGTCTCCAGTAGACATAAATATCGCCCGCCTGCAGTCCGGCATATTGTTCGCCGCTCGCAACGGTGGTCGCAATGAAATACTTCTTTTGAGCAAACCCTCGGGGCAACTCCGCATACATCTGCCCGTCTTTTTGTCGCGTCCAAAGGGTATACATCGACTTGATGTTTGGCTTTGTAACGACCTTTTCGTAACCCTCCAGGATCTTCTCTTGCGGAGGATAGTCGGGCTTGGGAGGCGTTGCAGCCTCTTGAGCGACTGCATGAGTTCCCAGCAGCGCCATCAGTGTGGTCGCCGCCAGAAATCTGCAGCGGGCAATATATCGAAGCATGTTTGGCCTTTCTCGAACAACTAAGAATCAGTCCACTCGCCTGCGAATCAACGCCGTCTGCCGTGCGCTCCCAGGACGCCCTCGCTCAGCAGGATCTCCAGTTCCTCAATAATACCCACATTTGTTAAAATGGGAAAGGCATCGCTGCGTCGCCGAGCAGTTATGTCAAAATGCCGAATGCGATTCCGCTGCAAGTTATGCACGACTCTGACCCGGCCCAGTCGGAAAACTCGACCCCGTATCAGCAACTGATAAAGACGCCGCCTGGTTGCCCTTCAAACGCCTCCGACCGGGTTTTGTGATGGCCTTCAGCGATTTTTGCAGTCCGCAACGACAATCGGAATCTCATGAAACTCGCCCTCTCCCCCCGTGGAAAACGTGTCAAGTTGGAAAAGCAATTGCGGGGGGAGAGGGGACAATCGCAAGTAAATCCACAGCTTCATTTCTGACTGCGTGAAGTATCGCGAGGCGTCTTTGACCGCTGAAGATCCTGAGGCAACATCACGGCCCCCGGTGATTTATTCCTCAAGCATCACTCCCCATCCGTCGCAGGTGCCTTCGTGCGGATCGGCAAGTCGGCTAAGTTCTGTCTGGATGCGAATGATTTCTTTGTATTCAGGAATCATTTCGACCTTGGCATATACCGTCCACGATGGACCGAACTCTTCTTCGTCTGGATCGATTTCGTCATCTTCGTCCGGCTCTCCCTCGTCATACACAACTTCGGAATCGTAGCCCGCCTTTGAAATTGCCTTGTCGATGGCGATTGACGCGGCTTCGTCCGGGGCGTCGATCGCGAACTCAATCAGCAGGGGTTGCGTCATATCGATTCCGTGCGCGGCAAGTTCAGCCAAAACGGCACCATCTTCGTCATCTGGGTAGTTCGTCATTGATTTACTCCGGCTATCGGATGGACGAGTCGTCAGGATTTTGAATGCGAGTAAGAACTCCACGTGATATTCGCGGGTTTATAGCAGGGCGGTGCGAGAATAAAAGCAGCGAGAGTCGGCCTGTCAATCCTGCGGTTGTCTGAAAAATACAGGGGAACATCTGCATCTGAATCACCAAGGAACCGGGTGAGAAAATTGTCTCCAACCCGTCCTCAATCAGAATCGCTGGGTGGCCGCAACGCACCTGTTAATTTGTACAGTTTTGCTTTTTCATCGTCTGTCAATTTCAGTCATTTTGAGCAATTGTCGTTAGTGTCGCTTTGGCCTTTCCAAGCATAATCCTCCGAAACTTGGCGTATGATTGCGGTCTGCAGTTCCGAAAGATCGCAGTTACGCGCCTCGACATGGGCCTTCGACAGACACGACACCACATTCACCGTGCAGGTTGTTATTCATGATTCGCAGCATTTTGAAGTCATTTTTGTCTCCGGCATCTGCAACGCATAATCGCCGGCGCGTAAAGGGCGGCGGCGTACATTCGGGTTTAGAGCGATTGGAATCGCGAGCGCTGCTGACGGGAAATATCAATGTGATGCTGGCTGGCAGTACAGCGTTGATTTTTGGCGACAGCGGAAACAACTCACTTGAAGTCGCGGAGGACGGTGGCAACATCGTCGCGCGGGGGCTGAACGGGACAACGATCAACGGTGGAACTGACGCATTTACCATAGCCACGGGCACGACTACGTTTTCAGGCCAGTTCCTGGCGTGGCTTGGTCGGGGAAATGACACATTGACGGTTGGCTCCGGCCTGTCGTTTTCACAAAGCCTTTTTGTTGATGGCCAGGGAGGGAACGATACGATTGGAATCCTTGCGGATTCCGTTGGCCGGGACCTGAATCTGAATGGCGGCTTTGGCACTGACAGTATCAGCATTCAGGGGACAAGCGTCGGCGGAAACATCTACGTCTGGTCGCAGGATTCGGCGACCATCGACATCAGCGGCGTCAATGTGGCTCATCAGCTGCACGTGAATACCGGTTCGGGCGATGATTCAGTTGTCGTCCGCAACACGACCGTCGCGGACCTCACATTCATTTCGACCGGATCGAAGCACGATAGTATCGCCATCAACAATTCGACATTGAACGGCCCACTGTTGATATTTGCCGGAACGGGAGACGATATGATCTATATCGATTCCACTTCGGTCCGGGGCGAGTCCTCTTTTTTCATGGACCGGGGATGCGACAACATCCGGATCCTGGGCACCAGCAACCTTCAGAAGAAACTGAGCGTGTTTGGCGGGAAGGGATCGGACGCCGTGGAAGTCGTTTCCGGAGCCACTGTGAGCAGTCTGGAAGGATCCAGTATCTCGCAGCAGCCGATTGCTCCCAGCCTGATTACCTTCATGATCACGGACCCGACAATTGGAGCGATCGCGAAAGCGGACGCGCTGGCACAGACGGTTACTCCAACTTTGACAGCCAGTGTTTCGACCTCCAGCATCGTTGAAACAGCCGGCGCGATGGCCGCAACACTGACCGTAACGCGCTCCGGATCGACAATCGCACCGGTCGATGTCACATTAACGTCTTCCGATCCGACGCGCGCGACTGTTCCGGCGACGGCCACGATTCCGGCTGGCGCGACATCCGTGACCGTTAATATTTCCGCCATCGACAATTCGACCATCGATCCTGACGCGACGGTGACTTTCACGGTCGCCGCCACGCACTTTCGTTCGGCCACTGACACGCTGGTCGTCACCAGTGAGGACGTTGCAACATTGGCGCTGGCAACCTCGCTAGCTTCGGTCAGCGAAACTGGTGGAGCGGATGCTGCGACGCTGACCGTCTCCCGTGGCGGTGCATCGGACATTTCACAGGCGCTGGTGGTCAGTCTCGTGAGCAGTGCCTCAGCGCGGCTCAGCGTCCCGGCAACGGTCACGATTCCCGCGACCCAGTCGTCCGTGACGTTTTCGGCGTCGGCCATCAACAATCAGAATCAGGACGGTGATGTGGATGTTACAGTGACTGCCACTGCCACGGCCTTTACCTCCGCAACCACGATTGTCCACGTCATTGATGACGAAACGGCAGCTCTGACACTGACCGCCAATGCGTCTTCGATCGCGGAAAACGCAACCGGTCCGGGAGTCGATTTTACGCTGACACGACTGTCGGCCGACACATCGGCGGATCTGTTCGTGTCGCTGCAATCCAATAACATGTCGAGGCTGACAGTGCCGGCCTCAATCACAATTCCCACAGGTCAAACGTCTGTTCACTTCTTCGCCACTCCGGTGAACAACATTTCGTACGACGGCAATGCGGACGTCACAATTGTCGCAACGACGCCGACTTCGCCCACTGCGCAGGCAAGTCCCGTCACAGTCATAGAAGATGAAACGCAACCACCTGCGGCACTGACGCTGAGTATTACACCATCCGCAGTTTCAGAAAACGCGGCCGCAAATTCAGTCACGCTGGCGGTGTTTCGAGAGAACAGTGATCGAACAGGCGAACTGGTTGTGCATCTTGCTGCGTCGGATACATCAAGGATTTCCGTGCCCGCGACGATTACGATTCCCGCCCAGCAATTCAGCGCCAGCATTACACTTTCTCCGATCGATAATCTCGCAGTCGATGGTCCTCTGGATGTGACAATCACAGCGTCCGCGACCGGCTTTCCGGATAAGTCGTCCATGCTTACCATCAACGACAATGAAAACGCCGCGCTGGCAATTTCTTTGCCTGCAACCAGCGTCTCTGAAAATATCGGAACGACGACGGCGACGTTTTCCACCAGCATTGTTTCTTCCTCGGACATCACGGTGGCCGTTACCTATTCGTCGCCCGTAGTTACCGGTCCCGCATCCGTGATCATTCCGGCGGGACAGTCTTCGGTTCAGACGATGCTAAACATTGCTCCCGGCATCGTCATCGATAACAGTACCATCGTTAAGATTCAGGCGACCGCCACAGGAGCCACGGCTTCCAGTTTCGATCTGACCGTCAATGATACTGACGCCCTGTCATTGTCCACTGACATCTCCGCCAACACGTTTGTGGCGTCGAACGGAACTGTGATCACTCGTGAGCCCACCTTTTCAATTTCAGGGCAGACGGTCGCCGGAGCCACAGTCGCTGCGGATATCAACGGCGACGGAGTTTTTGACGAAGCATCAACCACCGCCGCGCCGGATGGCACTTACACTCTTGTCACGACGCTCACTCACACAACGACAAATTTCGGCGAGAACAGGATTGTGGTCAAATCGATGCTGGGAACAGATTCTTCCGACGCACTGGTGTCCGCTCATTTGGCGATCGGCACCGTAATGCGTTTCACAACCAATCTCGGCACATGGGATACGGAATTGCTTGATGTCGATGCCCCGGTGACAGTACAGAATTTTCTGACCTACGCGAATTCAACGGCCTACGACAACCTGATTGTGCATCGAAATGTGCCAGGTATCATCGTGCAGGGCGGCGGGTACACGGTGTCCGGCGGTATTCCGAGTCCTGTCACGACAAATGCGGCAATTCAGGGCGAATTCAACGCCGCCAATTCCAACATTCGGGGCACGATGGCGATGGCGTTGCCGCCCAATAATCCGAACGGCGGAACAAGTCAGTGGTTCTTCAGTGCACGCGATAACAGTTCGCTGGACAGCGGCCAGTACACGGTCTTCGGTCGCGTGATCGGGACGGGGATGTCGGTCATTGATCAGATCAACGCGGTCACCCCGCGGGATCTGAGGTCGTTGTACGGAGACACTGCTCTGGACGAACTGCCACTAAACAATGTTCCGCCAGCTGGGACGTCATTGATCGGAACTGCGTCGGTATCGACGGGCAGTGCCATAGTAACCGGTACAGGGACCTTATTTACGTCCGAACTGCAAATCGGAAGTTCGCTCCTGCTTGACGGCGAGGCCTTCGTTGTCAAGTCGATCGAATCCAATACTTCGCTGACAATCACCGTTGCGACTCAGTTTACGCTGGCTGACTTCGCATTCAGAAAGGATGTCCTGCCGCCGAACTCTGACTTCATCGTGTTCAGCGACATCGGCGAGATTCTGGCGCAGATCTGACGAACTCACGTGAATTCAGAAGTCGAGTTTGAATTTGAAACGGGCAGCGGCGATAGGAATGGCATAGCGGGCGGGTTGTGCCTGCGGCACTTTACGCATTGCCGTTGCCCAGCAACATGGCCGCACCGCTCGACAATAGTTGTTCCGCAACCGTGATTCCAACAAGCGCCGCGTCATCGCGGGAACCGGAGGCGGATTGTTCGAGGCGAGTTTCTCCGTCGAGACTCAAGAGCACGCCGGTGAGCGTCAGTTTGCTGTCCGTGACCTGGCTCCAGGCCCCCAGCGGCGCGTGGCAGCCTGCGCGAAGGGTTCTCAGGAGCGAGCGTTCGGCAAAGACCTCGGCCAGCGTCGTGGCACAAGTGAGTTGTTGCAGCAATGACCGCGTGTCACTATCGGATTCACGGCACTCGATTCCCAGCGCGCCCTGACCGACAGCCGGATAGACAGTGGGAGGCGTGAGCAGGAATGAGATTCGATCGTGTAGCTTGAGTCTCCGCAATCCGGCTTCGGCCAACACGATGGCGTCGTACTGGCCTTCGTCGAGTTTACGTATGCGGGTATCGACGTTGCCTCGGATTTCGCACAATTTCAAATCAGGGCGATGATGCAGCAACTGCGCCTGACGTCGCGGGCTGCCTGTGCCGACCGTCGCACCTTTTGGCAGATCGTGCAGACTGTCGATCGGGCTGGATTTGGCTGGCAGCAGCAACGAGTCACAGCGCTGCTCGCGTTCCGGAACTGCGGCAAGCACGAGTCCCTCGGCAGACTGCGTCGGAAGATCCTTCAGACTGTGAACGGCGATGTCCGCGCGTTCGTCCAGCACGGCCTTTTGCACTTCGCGAGTGAAGACGCCCGTGCCTCCAAACTGCCGCAGTGCGTCGGTTTGATTCGAGTCGCCGGTCGTGATGATCGGGACGATTTCGACTTCGGGTGCAGACGAAAGCCCTCGGAGTCGATCGGCCAGATAATGTGCCTGCCAGAGTGCGAGAGCACTAGTTCGAGTCGCGATACGGATCATGGATCAGTGGGATTTCGTCCGGGTGGAAATGGTTCGCTGAATCCGCAGAGCAATTGGCTTTCATGGTCAGGGAGCTGCCATGATCTCGAACACCGCTTCGACCTCAACCGCCGCTCCGGTTGGAAGTGCTGCGAAGCCGAGGGCGCTGCGGGCGTGGTAGCCGTTCGTGGTTTTGCCGAAGATTTCGTGCAGCAGGTCGGAGCAGCCGTTGATGACAAGGTGCTGGTCCGTGAAATCCCCCGCTGAGTAGACACAACCGAGAACTTTGATGACTCGCAGACCATTCAGTGTGCCGTGAGAGTTATAGACAGATCGCAGCAACTTTTTGGCGCAGTCTTTGGCAGCTTCGTAGCCCTGTTCGACCGTGAGGTTTTTCCCAAGGATGCCCTTGAGGTCGCTTACATGGCCCGATGTGATCAGTTGCTGGCCGGAGCGGATACAGAGATTTAAGTAGCCCGGAGGTTGTGGTTCGAGATTCAGGCCGAGTTCACGGGCTTTGTCGTCTGGCTGCATTTGATGTAGTTCCTGTTGTGGTCCGTTGGTAAATGAGGCTGTGATTCTTTGATTTAACCCTCCCTCCGGGAGGTTCGCGAGGAACGAGCAGGCTGTCGATTTAATCGTAACCCGACGCGTCAGCGAGGGATTTGGGACCAAGAATGCAGGCAATTCCATCCCTCACTGACGTTTCGGGTTGCGAAAACACATCAACTCGACAGCCTGCGAGCGGGGAGGGCGAGCGACGTTTGACGTGTAAATTTGCCGACAGCCATCGCACTTGCCCTCCCCGGCCGCTGTCGCGTCCGACCCTCCCAGATGGGAGGGTGAAAAAGTCATCGCCTCTGGGTGACGTCTACTCTGTAAGTCCAGTGCCATCGGACTGGCGTTGCACCGCTGCGAAAACTACCAAATCAGGCTTTCTTCACGTGCCCGATGTTGATGTAAGCGTGAACGTGTGGAGCGCCGCGGAAGTGCCATACGAAGGAAGGACCTTCCACACGCCAGATGTCCCAGGTCTTGTCGTCGCTGATGTCGCCCTGTTGGTAGAACGCCATGTGCAGATGATCGACGCCGCCAGCTTCCTTTAGGATGTCCATGACTTCTTCGACGTCCTCTTTGCGATACGGAGCGAGCAGGACGCCCAGAGTTTTTTCGACTTCAGACTTCTGATCAGCGCTGAGTTCCGCGACTTTGATGCCATGAAATTTTCCGGATTCGCCCTGGATCTGAACCGCATCTTCTTTGGGTGCCTGGGAAAGCAGCGCTTTGGCGGCCTGAGCTTCGGTCATTGACTGGAAGACTTTGTGAGTCTGCTGAGTCTGATAGAAGTAGATATTCTTTGAGGCGTCTTTTTCGACCTGATCGTGTCCGTAAATGATCGGGCCACCGAACGCCGCTTTGTCCACGCTGTTACCGTCGGCTCGCAGGGTGAGGTGGCGGCCGGTGAGCATAAATTCAAACGCCCCGTTGCCTGGTTCACCGAACACAGCCACACTGAATTCGTGCAGGCCCCCGGCGTCATCGTCCATTTGCTTCTGCAGGCGTTCGTGCCCTTCTTCACTGCACAGGCCCTTGATGATGCGAGTGATCATTTCGCGCTGGGGTGATGTATAAAAGGTCTCGCCAAGTGTCGGCTTGGTTACGTGCCAGTTGGCGCTGATGCGATGTCGCAGTTCATGTTCAAACGGAAAACAGAGCGTCTTCTTTTGTTCGTCAGTGAGCGACTTGAAAAATTCACTCACGCCCGTTTCCGCTGCGCTGTTCAAAGATGGCCCTGAGAACAATCCGGCACTGAGTGCCCGTGTTGACAGGGCTGCAAGGGCCGAAGCGCCTGCGACGACTTTCACAAAAGATCGTCGATTGACGGGATTGCCGTCCCCGCAGGTGCGGTCGTTTCGATTGACTGAAGACATGAGGTTCTCCTTTGATCCGGAATAGAGGGAATACAGGCAGGCAGGGTGCCATGATACGCAGACGCTCATGGAGACACAACGCAGCGGAAAAAATCAGGCGATTACCACGATTTGTCGTTGAACACGAAGGACCACGGGACAGATGTGGTCAGGTGAGTTCTCGGCAGAGAATTGCTTTTGTGTTTGAAACAAGTATACCTCCCCTCGCTGACGCTTGCCTCTCCTCCGATACCGGACGCGGTGGTAAATCAATTGTTTGACCCGACGCCAACGGCGAGTGGACGCAGCGAGAACTGCTGAAATGCCTCCCCGTTGGGTCGGGTCAAACGAGACTGCTTGTTCATCCTCGATGACAGATGAAAATGTGTCAGCCATGTCCGCGTACCGTGTAACAAGGATTGTGAAGGAAAGCTGGACGATCTCCTCGGGAGAGAAGGAATTAGAACCACATGAAGATCACCGCGATTGAAACGCTCGTCTGTCACGCTCGGATGCGCAACTGGGTGTTTGTGAAAGTTGTCACAGATCAGCCGGGCTTGTTTGGCTGGGGCGAAGCGACGCTGGAATGGCATACTCGGGGCGTCGTCGGGGCGATTGAGGATTTGTCGCAACTGCTGATTGGCGAAGACCCAACGCGGGTCGAACATCTGTGGCAAATGATGTGGCGGCAACACTTTTGGCACGGCAGCGGGGTTGTGCGATCGACGGCCATCGCCGGAATTGATCTGGCGCTGTGGGACATTGTCGGCAAGCTGCACGGTGTTCCGTGTCACAAGCTCTGGGGCGGGCCGGTGCGGGATTCGATTCGGCTGTATTGTCATCTTGGCGGCGGTGACATGGAGAGTTTCTACGAGACTCCGGTCGATAACGCCAAACGGTTTGGCGAGCTGGCTCAACAGGCGGTGGCGGATGGTTTTACGGCGTTCAAGTCAATGGCGGTGCCATCGACGATGCCGATCGAAGGATTGAAACCGGTCAAGTCGGTGGAAGCGTGCGTCGCCGCGATGCGGGAAGCGGTCGGAGACAATATCGACATCATGGTCGATTGCCACGCGCGGCCGTCTCCGGCGATGGGGATGCAGTTCGCGAAGGCGCTCGATCCGTACGGGCTGTACTTTCTGGAAGAACCGTGCTGGCCGGAAAGCATCGAAGGACTCGCCGCAATCAACGCCGCAGTGACGACCCCCATCGCGACCGGTGAACGTGTGACGCATCTCGCCGCGTTCCGGGACTTGTTCGCTCAGCGCGGCTGCGAGATTTGTCAAATGGACATCACGCACTGCGGCGGGTTCAGTGAAGCTCGACGCGTCGCGGCGCTGGCCGACGCGTATCGCATCGCCCTGGCACCGCATAACCCTCAGGGACCCGTGAGCACAGCGGCGTCGATCGAGTTTGGATTTTCGCAGCCGAGTTACATCATTTGTGAGTCCGTCCACAACGATGTCCCGTGGCGAGCCGAAGTTGTCGAAGAAGGATTTTCGATCGACAAAGCCACGCGCACGGTGACTCCGAATACGAAGCCCGGATTGGGCGTGACGATCAACGAAGACGAGGTTCGCAAGCATCCGTTTCAGCAGGAGTTGCTGCAGCGCGTGTTTTATCGGGATGGAAGTGTGGGGGATTGGTGACGGGGAGTTTTCCGTGTTCTGCGTGTAGTGTGCAGGTTTTCTCTCGCTCCAGATGATACGACTGATGTCCTCTCGCCCCCTGGTGGATCACTGTTTGAATGTGGCCCTGGTGTTTGCCGTCGCTGATGGGCCGTGACGCAAACGTGGGCTGGGAATTTTTGGAAAGGCAATGCGCCAATGCGCCCTGAGTACTGCCAAATCCAAAAAAGGGTTTGTCACTGGAGACACGACTGGATCGATCTGAGCTTCGTGATCGCTCATCCGTGCTAAGGACGCGTGCAAAAACAGTTTCCGTACGACGGACTGCCAGTCCGTCGAAAACCCACGACGGACTGGAAGTCCATCGTACAAATCGGGATGTTGTTTTTGTACGCGTCCTAAATATACTGCAAGACCCAGATCTTCACTGACGACTCTCCCACGCTCACGGATTTTGCATCCG
>JBBQSE010000161.1:0-15521 GCA_038214195.1 Planctomycetales bacterium | reverse complement strand
TGGCACCTGATTTTTCTATGCGTCATCGGGTTGGCTCATTCGACATCGGTTCACTCGTCGGAGGCTGCGGCCCCGGGCAACAAAAGCCCGGACACGTTTGTAGACGCAACCGAGGATTCCGGGATTGAATTCGTCCACAATTCACCTTACACCCCAGAGCGACATACCCATTTGACATTCGGCTCCGGCATCGGCTGGATCGACTTCGACCAGGATGACTTGCCGGACCTTTATGCTGCCCAGGGGGTTCCATTCGATCCAAAACGCTCTCCCGGCCCTGAGTCCGTATCAGACTGTCTGTATCGCAATCTGGGGAACGGCCGGTTTGAGGACATCAGCGACGTTTGCGGACTGAACGACAACGACTATTCCATGGGACTCTCAGTCGGTGACTTTGACAACGACGGTTTCCAGGATCTCTATGTCACGAACTTCGGTCGTAATCGCCTGCTCAGTAATAACGGTGACGGAACCTTCACTGAAATTGCCGCAGCCTCGGGTGTCGCCGACGCTGGTTTCGGGGCGTCCTGCACGTGGGTTGACCTGGATGACGATGGCAGCCTGGATCTGTTTGTTGTCAACTATGTAAAACTGGACTCGGACAACTACGAACTATGCACGATCGAGCACAACGGCATACGATACGGCATCACCTGCCATCCTCGTGTACTTTCGCCGACTCGAGACGTGTTGTTTCGCAGTCATGGCGACGGGCGATTTGCAGATGAAACCGCTCAGGCGGGTATGCAGCACAGTCCGGCGGCACAGGGATTGGGTGTCGTCGCGGCTGATCTCGATGCTGACGGTGATATGGATATTTACGTCGCAAACGATTCGGTTGCCAACGATCTGTGGATCAATCAGGGGGACGGCCAGCTGAGCAACGAAGCAATTTCGTCGGGCACCGCGTTCAACCGTGCTGGGCAACGCGAAGCCGGCATGGGTGTGGTTGCAGGTGACGTCGATGGCGACGGACTCCCGGATCTGTTCGTGACGAACTATTTCGGAGAGACAAACACGCTGTACCGGAACGAGGCCGCAGGTTTTTTTCTGGATGTCACTGATGAATTTGGCCTGGGGAGTTCAAGCCGGTTAAAACTGGGATTTGGTACGTCGCTATTCGATTTCGACAATGACGGCTGGCTGGATCTGTTCGTCGCCAATGGACATGTGCATGACCAACCTGAAATACTTGGTCGGAATGAGCCGTTCGCGCAACGTCCGCAGTTGTTCCAGAATCAGGGCGGGCGGCGATTCGCAGACGTTTCAGATTCCGGCGGTCCGTATTTTCAACGACACGTTGTGGGGCGAAGCTGCGCAGTAGCGGACTACGACCGCGACGGGTGGCAGGATCTGGTTGTCGGGCACCTCAATTCAAGTCTTGTGCTGTTGCATAACCAGGCGCTCGATACGCAGATGAAAAGTCTGCAGATTCAATTAGTTGGCGTCCGTGGCAACCGCAATGCAATTGGCGCGGTTGTCGAAGTTCGCATTGGTGAAAACCGGCTGACAAGATTCCGCGGCAGCTCATCCGGGTATTTGTCGTGTGATGAAGGCTGCCTGATAATTGGTGTCGGAACATTCGGGACACTGGCTGACGTCACCGTACGTTGGCCTGGTGGAACGAACCAAATCTTTCGGTCTTTACAAATCGGACGACGACATGTTCTGATTGAGGGGCGTCAGGCTTTACAATTGGCTGATGGTAATGGCCGTCCTTAAAAAACGCAGCTTCTGGATTCTCGCCGCCCTGATTGCATTGTGTGCAGTGGGTGTGGTGCTCAAGGGGCTCCGTCCCCCGCGTTCGAACAGGCTTGAACAGGCCCGGGAGGACGCTGCACAAGGTGCCAGGTACAGTGCAATCAAGCAATACCTTGCCTACCTGGACGAATCCCCGGAAGATCATGGTGCCCGTCTCGAACTCGCGGTGTTATTGAAGCCACTGGACTCTAAAGCTGCACTTCTACAGTTGCAGGAAATTCCTCCATCAACCCCGGAGTATCCCGAAGCGATTCGGCATATCGCACATATTGCGGTCGTCGGTGAACAAGACGAACTCGCCGAAGATGCCCTGCAGAAACTGGATCAGGTTCGCCCCAACGATCCTGGAGTCGCCTTAAGTCTCGCCGAGCTTTACTACCGCACGCGGCGATACGCTGAATCACTCCCGTGGGTGCAACAGGCGGCCCGGCTGCAGCCTGACCGAGCACTTACCTGGCTTCTGTTGGCTGAAGTGCTGGACAATCTCAAACGGCCCGAGGAAATGCTGGAGCCGTTGAGGAAAGCAATTGAACTGGATATCGATCTTTATCCGGCCCATGCAAATCTGGCCTATGCACTCCAGTACTCCGGAAACCCCGAAGAGGCTGAAACTGAGGCTCGATGGTGTTTGACTCGGCAGCCCGAGGATATTCAGGTTCGTCGCTGGCTCGCGATGATTCTTCGAGATCGCGGTGAATACGACGCCGCACTGGACGAGATCAGACTGGCGGTCGCAGGTTCTCCGACGGATATCGACTGCCGAATTGTCGAGGCCGACCTGCTCCTGTTTCGGCGAGAGGCTGAAGACGCCTACAATGCGTTGATGCCCTTGTATCGTGTCCATTCGAATCGGCGGGATTATCTTAGCAGTCTGGCCCGTGCGGCCGCCATGTCCGGCCGTCGCGAAGAGTCACGCCGCTACCAGCAGGAAATCGTGCAGATCATGGAAGGGCAGGCGGCTGAGTTGAATTCGTCGCTCCCTGTTTTGGAAGAATCGCATCAATGAGGGGTTTGGTGAGCGGCCAGTGAGAACTGGCCGGAGCGTTGTTAGGCGAGCGGCAGAATCATGTCTACCAAAAAGATGTCGCCATACCGAAGGAATCCGACTTGGGACAAGTCGGACTACAACGTAGGCAGATCTGTCCCAGATCTGCTTCCTTCAGCATGGTCGATGGCAAATGGTTGTTTGGGCCGCAGCATTGGGAATTCCTTTACTGCCGCTCGTCTTATTGCGTATTCCTGATGACCTGACGTTGTACCGGGAAGCTGACGCATCCCACTCGCCAAAACTCATTTAACGCGGCGAGAGGTATCAACGGATTTGTTGTTGAGCCATATTTTGATACAAGAAACCCATGGAGATTCCTAAAACGTTGAATGCCCGAATTCTGCTGCTGGGCACTGCCGCAGCCTTGCTGCTGATCGGTATCTGGTGGCTGGTCGGCAAGTCCGCGCCGCCACCAGATCCGCTGGATCCGCTGGCATTGACAGCCGGCGAGAACAGAATTCCTCGTTCGGCGAAGTGTGGCGAGTGCCACGACGCGCAACTCAGGGACTATCAGTCTAGTGGCCATTCAAAAACACTTTGGTCCACACGTGATTTTCCATTCCGCGATCGATTCAGAGATATGCAGTTTGCCGATGCGGAACGCCAAACGACGTTGAACTATTTTCTGGGAGAGCACGGAATGGAAGTCGTCGTTCCAGGGAAGTTTGGCGGAGACCGATTTCCATTGCAATTCGCGTTTGGATCGGGCGACCACGCAGTCACATTTGTCACGCTGACTCCGGATGGCACAGACGTGCCAGCGGGAATTGAGCACCGCGTCTCGTGGTTCACCGGCCAGGACCAGGCAGATCTCACTCCTGGTCAGCTGGGCCTGCCTGTCCATCACGACATCGAATACTTCGGCCGCGTGATTCGTGGAACGACGCTGGAGCGTTGCTTTGGGTGCCATACGACTTCAGGGCGGATTGAAGGTGACCAGCTGGTCGATCTGATTCCGAATGTCGGTTGCGAAAGTTGCCATGTCGGCAGTGCTCTTCACGTAGATGTAATGCAGGCCAGGAATTCGACTGATTCTGACGCCGGATTTGACCAACGACCATGGCGCACAACGGATCAAATACGGATTTGTGCTGAATGTCATCGCGGCGAGGACTCAGTCAAACAGAGTGAGATCATGAGGGAAAACCCTAAGATCGTGCGCTATCAGCCCGTCGGACTTGTGCAGTCGAAATGCTTCATCCAGTCCAGGCAGCAACTGTTGTGTTCGACGTGTCATAACCCACATCAACACGCAGCCAGCCAGACGACGGAGCAGTACGAAAAAAAATGCCTGCAATGTCATTCCGCGTCGCCGGATTCCGTGCGGTGCTCCGTTTCTCCGGATTCCGACTGTGTTTCCTGTCACATGCCGCGTGTCGAGATTCATCCGTCAATCTCGTTTCACGATCACTGGATCCGAGTCCGGAATGACGCCGATCCTCCTGCGGTCCAGAGCGAGACTGATGTCAGACAATAACCGAAATCAGAAGCGCAAGTCGGCGAGCCAGCCCCAGCAATCGTCACGCGTGCAGCGGCCTGCAGTTATGCGTTCGAAACGCAGGTTATGGTGTTTTCGAATAGGGGCACTGGTGTTTCCCTTTGCGATCATTTTAATCGCTGAGGTACTGCTCGTGACGTTTGATGTCGGCAACGACCTGAGCCTCTTCATAAAGGTGCCGGGAGACCCGGAGATTCTGAACTATCAGGTCAATTCGCGGGCAGAGGAGAGCTACTTTGCGGGGCGTCAACTGGCTGGGCCTGAGCCAAAGCGATTCGATATTCCGCGGCCCGATCGTGTTTATCGGATTGTCATTGTCGGGGGTTCCACAGTGCTGGGATTTCCCTATCCCCCCGAACTTGCGTTTCCACGTCAACTAGAGGTCTTGCTCAACCGGCAAAACTCAGACGAAAGATTTGAGATTATCAATCTCGGAATGGTCGCCATCAATAGTTTCAGTGTGGAAGACATCGTCAATCAGTCTGTCGCGATGCAGCCCGACCTGATCATTGTGCATACCGGCCACAACGAGTTTTACGGGCCGGGGGGCGCAGCGTCCACGACCGGTGCCGCGATCCAGTCACAGTTTTTGCTGGCAACGAAAGTCCGGCGACTGCGTCTATTCCAGCTGATTGCGTCCGAATTGGTCAATGCCCCCTCCGACCAGAAAGACTTGATGGAAGAACTGCCTGCGAGCGTGACCATTCCGATGAACGGTCCCTCATTTAAGAAGGCTGAAAACTCCTATCGCGAGAACCTGGAGCGGATGATCGCAACAGCAACCTCCGCCGAAATTCCGATTGTCCTTTCGACGGTGGCGTCAAACCTGAGCGGTCACTCTCCCGTCAGCTTTCTTCTTCCGGAAAACCTCGATCCCCAGGACATGGAACACTGGAGGGTTTTTTTTGACACGGGGCGGGAACTCACGGTGGTGAAGTCGTGGCAGAAGGGGCTCGAACAACTCAAACAGGCCGAGGCGATTTCGAACGACTCGTCACTGTTGCACTACCGCATGGGGCAATGCCTTGAAGGATTGGAACGATATCCGGAATCCATCAAGGAGTTTGAATTGGCCCGCGACCTTGATGGCTGCCGATTTCGAGCTCCAGGCTCGTTCCGTGGCATCGTTCGTGACGTTGCCACGCAAACAACTCACTCGAACGTTTTCTTTGTTGATTCGGCCGAACAACTGGCGGTCGAAGCAGGTCCTGCGGCTCTTGGGGCCAACTATTTCCTCGAACACGTCCACTACAATCTTGATGGGCATCGGCGGCTGGCGATCATTCTGAGTCGCTTTGTGCAGGAGCAGGTTTTGAAACGACCGTGGAATGTGGCCAGCGTTCCAGCGGACTCAGCAATGGACCAACTGCTGGGACTGTTGCCGGAAGATCGATTGTCAGGCCTGTCCTATGCGCTGCAGGTAATGAACGTCTTTCCAATGACGGAGACATTTGACGTCAACGTACATCGGGACACAATTGTCGCGAAAATCAGGCAGGAATTTGGCTTGCTGGACGTGGAACAGCAACAGGTCTTTGCAAATCTTTCGCTGGATGACATGGCCGTCCGGCTTGCGGCGGCTCTGGGAGACCATTTTCACGACAAACGACAATTCACGCGGGAGTTATTCTACCGCCGCTGCGATCAGATTCGTCGACCATGGGATTCCGATGTTGCCTTTTGCCTAGCCCGCTGCCTGGCGGAGTCAGACGACCACCGAACCGAGGCTATTGAGACTTGTCAACGAGCATTGCAATTGACTCCGCAACACGTCGCAGCAGGAAAACTGTGGAGACAATTGAATGCAGAATCGCCACAGCAATGATGCCCGCGCGGAATTTTTGTTCATCGACAAATGAAGTGCGTGACTTAGAAATGGCGGACTCTGTGGGGGGGTGAACCTGCTTGTGGTGCTAAACCACTGCGATTCGGCCCAACGGGCCTCGGCAAGTCGCCTGGCAACGCCCCAGGGTTTCCACGGCAGCAACGCGTTTTGCCGTGAAAGGTAACGCCGTGAAGGATTTTTGCCTGTGTTTTCGCGTCAAAGGCCGATCAGTTGCGGGAGTCCGGCACGCAGCATTCTGCGATTGGTCGCAAAGCGACCGCATGATGGTAGCCGTGGGTTTCAACCCACGGAAATATTCCGGCCGTAGATCCCGAGTCGCGGAGCGACGATTGACGTTGTATGCTGGCACCGGGGCCTATCGTCATTCGTCGCTCCGCGACTTTTCCGTCGTCCCCTGCTATCTTCCGTGGGTTGAAACCCACGGCTACCGTCGGATGTCGCTCCGCGACTGGGGCCGTTCGAGCGGGATGCGTCAGCCTCCCGGCACAACGTAGTGTCACCAAAAATACGCAATCACAACGCATCGGCCAGTTGACACTGACCGCTCGCCAAACCCCTCATTTATCGCCGCGAACAGTATCTCTACTCGGCCGAAGCCAGAACCTGAAACTCATCAGCTCCCTCTACAATCTGAATGACACAGTCCACCGGCAGGTCCTCGAAAACCTGGTGCTTGCCCGTTGGCCACCGGATTGTCAGCTTGTCGATTCGATCTGCCGTCCCCACGCCAATATTCAGGCGAGCAGGCCCCTGGCCCATGAATCCATTCGCCGCGAACAGATCGCGGACGATCATTTTGCCGTTGGCTTCGGCGATTGCCCGTGCCCCGATTGCAGAGCGGTTGCTCTCGACACCCCTGAGTCGAACTTCGACGCGATGATTCCCTTCCGGGAACTGATTCAGGAACAGTCGCAGCGGTCCACCTCCGACGGAACCGACCAGCAAATCTGGCGCAAGGTCGCCATTGAAATCCCCGACCATCACGGATCGCGAGTCGGAATCGATGTCTGCCTGCGATGCAAACGACGCATCCAGGAACCGCGTCCCGTCAACGTTTAGAAATAGACTATTCGTCTCATAGGCGCTCAGGTTGTCTCGCTTTTGCGGCATCGCGAACGGATTCGTCCAAAACTCACCGGCAGCCGAGTCGATTTTTCCAAGCGGCTCGATCTTGCAGGTACGGTCCAAAGGCTGTGACACGACAGCCCGCCACAAGCATGTTCACCCATCCGGTTTCTGACGGTTGAAACTCAGGAACCCCGTCGTTGCATACAAGTCGAGCGTACCATCGCCGTCAAAATCCGCGAAGGCCGGAGCGTAAGCCCAGCCGACGGCGTTGACACCCAACTTTTTGCTAACTTCCTGAAACTCCCTCACATCTCCCTGGGTCGAATACATCCGATTGCCGGCGCAGGAGCCCACCAGTTGTTCGTAGATCCCAGCGGGATAATCTGAAGCCGACACCTGCGCAATGATTCGGCGGCCCATTTTCGAATACATATTTGCGACATAAATCTCCGGAATACCGTCTCCGTTGATATCCCCCGAAGCGACTCCCATGCTGGTCGCAAAATCACCGACGCCGGAATCGTCGGCAACGTCTTCAAACGAGCCATCACCCTGATTAATCAACAGTGAATTCCGGGCGAAGTCGTTTGCAACATACAAGTCGGGGTAATGATCATCGTTGGCGTGCAGCCATGTGGCTGCAAAACTGTGCCGTTTGCCGCCGGTTGCCTTCGCGGAATACGTCACTTCCGCAAAGGTTCCGTTGCCTTCGTTGCGCCACAGTTGGTTGAATGCTCCGCTATCGTCGTCGCCGACCCACGCGGGCGGCTTTCCGTCACGGATCGCGTCTGTGTTTTTGTCTCGCTGGTAAACCACGTACAGGTCCAGCAATCCATCGCCGTCGTAGTCCGCAACGACACACCCCATCGGATTGAATGCAAATCTGAGGCCGCCATTGTTGGCAACCGGCTCAAAGGTTTTCCCTTCGACGTTTCGAAACAGAGATTCTCCCAAGATCAAATCGACGTCTCCATCGTCATCAAAGTCAATCCAGCAGGCCAGATAGGCACGATGATCCGTCTGGCTCACATTCGAAAGTCCGAGCGACTTGGCGACATCCTCGTATCGCCCCGCTTGTGGGTTCCACTGCAGCACGAACCGCTGGTCATCCGCAGTCGCGACTGCAATATCCAGGAATCCATCAGAATTGAAGTCTTCGACTGCGGTTTGAAAACGATACTGTCGTACGCCTTCAGGCTCGCAAGTCCAGTTGTCCTTGATTGGCAGTTGGTCCAATGCAACGCGGGACGTGGCCTCTTCCATTAATGCTTTTCGGCCACTCCGGACTGATTCCGAATCAACGTCCCAGGACTCGATAATTCGCCCGGCGATGATGTCATGGTCATTGGAAAATCGGCAACGCATCCTGCCACTTGACACGTAAGTTATCGGTTCTGCGTCCGCGTTGGTGCCACCAAGTGTGAGCAGCACGTTCAACTGCCACGTGTCTGCTGAAGCTGCATCCGGAACACGAGTGATCTGCAAGACGCGAAACCGCCCTTTTCCATTCTCGGGGACTGAGTGGATACTCTCGATCAGGTACCGCGAAAAGCCGTCCGTGTCCACGCTTGTCGAGCCAGTCATGTCAACTGCGTAAGTCGTCTCAGTAATTGACGATTTTTCAGTGATCGCTGGAGTGGTCCGCTGCGGCACGATGCCAGAAAAGCCAGCGTGGAAAAAACCAGCCAACTGATCCGGGGAGCGTTTCTGAAGTTCAGCCACCAGTTTGCGACCGACGTGTGTTTCAATTTCAAACGTCACATGCTCGGCGTCCCAGATTTCCTTCTGTTTCGCTTCCGCCAAACCGGCGAATTCGGCGGGAACTTCAACGGAAATCTCAGCGGGAACTTCAATCTTCTGTGTCGGCCGCCGACCCCACTGCCACCAGCCTGCGGCAGCGCATAGAGTCAGTAGCATCAGAATTAGGACACGATGTTGTTTCATGCGAGAAATGACGTCGAAAGGTGAAAAGTCGGGGGGGAGAATAAGAGTCCAGAGTCATATTTCCTCAGTCATTGGGCTGTTGTCTTTCAGTCTATTTTGGCGTTTCAGCATGGTCAATAGCGCCGCATGGCTTCTGGGAACAACACTCTTTTGCCGGACACCAACAATGACGACCAGTTGGTTGTATTGTTTACTGGTCGCTTGCAAAATCATGAGCACTGAAGAGACTGTGGCGGGCGTCTCTGTCCCGGCAAATCAGTTGACACGCGTCCATAAACATTTTGTCCTTCCGTGATCGAACAAATTACAACTGTGGTGAACCATGCGGCAGGACAAAGCAATCGACAACCATGATGCTGGGATTGCTGGCGCGACAGTCGCCAGTCAAGTTTCACCCGATGTTCTATCGACTTCGACGCCAATTGGAGACAAGTCGCTTCTGCTATCGCCCATCTCGGGACTAATCCTCTCAGGGTTTGTCGCACTTCTGGTCTGGGGTCTGCTTGAGCTCATGCCGTCAGTGTTTGAACTACCGAAACATTTACAAGAACTAAGTGGCAATGCCCCCGAAAAACTCCAAAAAGAACTGCTAGATACATCGTTGGCCACGAGTAACAAAAATGCTGTGTTGTCGCTTGTGATGCTGGCCTCTACTTTGGGACTGTTCCTGACGATCGCCGAAGTGAGGCTTCGCCGTCAGGCATTCAGAACGATTTGGGGAGGACTGCTGTCCATTTTAATTGCTGGCGGTTTTGCCGTCGGCGGAGGGGTTCTCGGTGCTACGCTTGCTGCTTCTTCCGCTCTGCCCGAAGATCCGCTTACCCGGACGATTGTCGTGCAAAGCGCGATGTTTGGATTGGCAGGATTGGGAGTCGGAACAGGAGTCGCGTTCGCTGTCATGTTGCCGATATTTCGCCCCCGACTGTTGGCAACTTGCCTGGCCGGTGGAATGCTTGGTGGCATGCTCGCAGGTTTAATTTTCCCGTTTGCAGCCAGCATTCTGTTGCCGAATGCGCGGACAGAAGTCTTGATGCCCGATCCTGGCGTCAGCCGGTTACTTTGGCTTGCACTGGTTTCATGCCTCAGTGCACTGACCGTGACAGGCATGGGGAAAGAGGGGAAGGCCGGGAAGTGAGGCAGTGTCGCATGCTCGAACCACGGCAAGCATTAAACGTGGGTAGCATGCCGGTCACAGCGGGATACGCTGTGCTGACATCCCAATCCTTCAGGCCTGACCTTGAGATCAAACGTTCAGACCCGTTCCTTAAATATGAGTTGAATTTGAGGTCAGCGGTCGTTCTAATGAGATGTCCTGGATGGAGCTTCTTCACTCAAGTGATTCCGTTAAATCCCCATGTTTCGTTTTCCAGAAGAGACCCTTTTTGATGACTCGTATTTCATTCGTACTCGTTGCGTTTGCTTGTTTCACTTTTTCCGGTTGTGGCCAGACAACCATTGAAGCACCGGACGAGGCTGAAGTAAAGACGACGACCCCGGTTGAAGATGACTTGAAAGCCGCTGGCATGGAAGGCATCTCGCAGGAAGAGTACCTGCAAGGTGGCAAACAGCAGTAGTGCGGTCGTCGTCCGAACTTGAAAACCAGGTCAACATTGTGCAGTCTTCAGAGAATCAAGCGGAACAGCGTTACGGAACAGAATGGCCGGAGGTTCACGCTGCTGAAATGATCATCATGGGCACTGGAACGAGCGTCGGGGTTCCAGTCGTCGGCTGCAAGTGCCATGTATGTCGGTCGCCGAATCCTCGGAATCAGCGAACGCGGACAGGCGTGCTCGTGCGCAGCCCGCAAGGCGAGTTTGTGATTGATACCGGGCCGGAACTGCGACTGCAGCTCGTCCGGGAAAACGCACGCCTCATTCAGGCCGCCGTGTTCACTCATGCTCACGCCGACCATGTCCTGGGTCTGGATGACTTGCGAATCTTTGGCTACCGCATGAACGCCGCCGTGCCGTTGTACTGTGAAGAACTGGTTGAACAGCAAATTCGTCAGATTTTCTCGTATGCATTCGCAGACCCGGCGACTCATGCGCATGATTACGCAGCTCCGAAACTACGATTTGTTCGGATTGAACCGGGAGTGCCATTCACGTTGCTGGGCATGAGCATCCTGCCCATTCGACTGAAGCACGGGGAACTGCCCGTGCTGGGTTTTCGTATTGGCGATGTCGCGTTCTGTACGGATGTTTCCACAATTCCTGCGGAATCGAAAGAGTTGCTGCGAGGGCTGGATACGCTCATCATTGACGCCCTTCGGAAGGAGCCACATCCGACACATTTGCATGTGGACGCCGCTCTGCGACTGATTCATCAACTGCAGCCGCGTCGAGCTTATCTTACGCACATGTCACATGAAATGGACTACGACACGCTGCTGAAGGAGCTTCCGGATCACATCGAGCCCGCTTACGACGGGCTGAAGATTGCATTGGAGTCGATTGTGGTTGAGTAGTTCAGCCGTTAAAGCTGATCGCCATTCGCCTGAACGCTGCACTTTTTCAAGAGGGCCCCTATGTCACGGTTTCGATATTGTCTGAACGCCAGCACGATTGCCACCACACCTGTATTGAAGCAGATCGAAGTTGCTGCTAAGGCTGGCTACGCCGCGATCGAATTGTGGCATGATCACATGGATGCGCATCTGAAGAACGGAGGAACTCTGAAGGAGATCCGCCAGGCAATCGATGACAGTGGCCTGAAAGTTCCGACTACGATCTATCTTGCGGGCTGGTTCCAGCCTGCCGGACCGGAACACGAAACCGCGCTGACAGAAGTGAAACGACGGCTCGAACAGGCCGCTGCGGTCGGTGCGGAGTTTTCGATCGCCGGGCCGCCGCAGGGCAAGGCCGATCGAGATCTTGGTGCCAAACACTATGCCGAATTGCTCGAACTTGGAAAATCGTATGGTGTGAAGCCTGCGTTCGAGTATCTCGGGTTCGTGGATGATATCAACACGATTGATGACGCGATCGACATCATCACGCGTTCCGGTCACCCAGAGGCGACGGTCGTGGTTGACCCCTTTCACTGCTGGCGCGGCGGAGGTTCGGCGGCATCAATCGCAAAACTTCGAGCCGATCAAATCGCCATTTCACACTTCAACGATTCGCCCGCAAATCCTCCTGCGAACAAGCAACAGGACTCCGACCGTGTGATGCCTGGCGACGGCGTTGTTGATCTAAAATTTTATTGTGATCAGCTCACAGCCATTGGCTATGATCGTTATCTGTCGCTGGAACTGTTTCGCGATGATCTCTACGCGAAAGATCCACTGGAAGTCGCGACACTTGGGCTGCGGAAAATGAGAGAGATTGCAGAAATGCTGTGAGTCTATCGTGGGGCAGGTTTGCAACCTGCCATTTCCTTGAATATCAGGCAGGTTGCAAACCTGCCCCACGGCAATACTTTCACAACTTCAGGGGCACCGTAGCGAATCGAAAATGTCCGACACGACGTTTAATCCTTACGCGAGCCCGGAAGCGGATTGCCTGACAACAGAAAAGGAGCAGCGCCCGCCGCAGCGATCTGGACTTCTGCTGGTGGTCACATTAATTCACGTGACTGTGGAATCGATGTGCTTTGTCATTGTAAGCGCATTGATGGTAGGAATGATTTTCGCCAGAGGCTGGCCCACACAAGGTGTCGAAGTCGCGATTGTCCTTGGAATTTGCTCATTGGCTGCGTTCTTGTTTTTCTTGTTAAGGGCCGAGTTTCGAAATTTCCGTCCGCTCTGCAGCAGAGAACGCCACATCCGACTGGCTACTTTCTGTCTGGCGATTTTCCCGACTGCTGCAGGGATCTGCTTACTCTGCGAATTCCATTGGAAGAATCCGTGGCGATATACCGAAGGTGCCGGCACATGGTTTATGATTGCCTTGGTATGGATACTTTCTGTTGGTATTCGATGGTATTTCCATGCGAGAGCCGTATCACAGGCGACTCTGGTGCGCCGTGAAGCCCGCGATTTTCTTGGCAGTTAAAATTCTAAACACTTTGTCTTGTGCGAAAATCCATTCACAAGAGCCCCAAATTGACTGGGTGATGCGACGTCTGAACTCTCATGAGTTCCGCTACGACAACCGCTGCTCCGATTCTCGTTGCGGAGCATCACTGCATGTTCGGTTGAATCAGCCCGGCAAGGCTTTACGCTGTGCATCTTTCTCAGCATTCTTTTCAGTGTAGACGACCGCAAATGCGGTGGAGTTGTATTGATGGACGCCACGATTGTTCTGCTTCCCGGTGACGGCATCGGCCCCGAGATTGTCGCCCAGGCGCGGCGAGTTCTTGATGTGATCGCGAAACGCTTCTCGCACAAATTTGACATGCCTGAGCACGCGATTGGTGGCAATGCAATCGACAAATTTGGCGATCCATTGCCCGAGGTGACTCTGACCGCCTGCCGGAATTCGCAGGCCGTGTTGTTGGGCGCCGTTGGCGGGCCGAAGTGGGATGATCCTAATGCAAAGACTCGTCCGGAAGCCGGGCTGCTCCGCATTCGCAAGGAACTCGGTTTGTTCGCCAACCTGCGTCCCACAAAGACATGGGACGAATTGCTCGACGCTTCGCCGCTCAAGCGGGAAATCGTCGCTGGCACAGATATCCTGTTCGTTCGCGAACTGACCGGCGGCATCTACTTTGGCGAATCCGGTCGTCGGCCTCATCCATCCGGTGAAGAAGCCTGGAACGTAATGATCTATTCGACCGGCGAAATTGAACGCGTGGTTCGCGTCGCCGCTGATGCCGCTCGAAAGCGTCGCGGCAAGCTCACCATGGTGGATAAGGCAAACGTTCTGGAAGCCTCGCGACTGTGGCGGCAAGTTTCCGAGCGCCTGATTAAGTCCGAATATCCGGACCTTGAATACAACGTCGTGCTGGTCGATTCGATGGCGATGCACCTGATCTCACGGCCACGCGATTTTGACGTCGTCGTCACCGAAAACCTGTTCGGCGATATTCTGACGGATGAAGCATCAATGCTGCCCGGTTCCCTGGGCCTGCTTCCGTCGGCGTCGATCGGATCCAGCGGGCCGGGCCTGTTTGAGCCCATTCACGGCTCCGCTCCGGATATTGCCGGCAAGAATCTGGCGAACCCACTCGCCACAATTCTGGCGACCGCCATGATGCTGCGGTATTCGATGAGCATGAACACAGAAGCGGATGCCATCGAAGACGCGGTCAGCCGCGTACTTAAATCGGGCCTCCGCACAAAAGACATCGCGGGCACGGGAACGGCCATCAGCACGACCGAAATGGGTGACGCCGTCGTGCGGACTTTGGCGGAGTAACTGCCGGTTCACAACGGCCGGAAATTGTGCAGCAGGACAATTGCAACAACGGCCACGATGCCGACGCGGATGTTGTCGTTGATGCGGGAGCGGATGGATTCGGCGAATGCTGCCGCCACGACGGCCGGTGCTGTCAGCAAAAACGCGAGACCAAAGGACACGGCTGGATCGGCGGCCTGTGGATTTCGCGCTTCGTCCCAGTACAGCAAGGACGTCATGAGAGAACCGATCACGATGAATCCGAGCAGGCCGCTCCACGATTTCCCACGGTTCCATGCCAGTCGCGGGCCGCGCACAGTCAGCCCCACAAACGTTGCGGAACCATCACCGAAGGCGAGTATTCCAAGGACGGCCATACCAAGTTCGAGATGTCGCGGAAACAACAGAATGGTCGCCAGCACTGAAAATGCGTAGCCTGCCACAGCATCAACGCCGCCGCCTTCGCCCTGACGCTGAATGAGACGAAATCCGAGCAGAATGCGAATGCTGACTGCGATCCCAAAACTTACGAGGCTCAGCCGGAGGAGCGGCGAAATCGGATCTACGTGCGGCACGAGATGCAGGCAAAACGCCATCATGCCCGGAAACATGTGCCAGAACCGCCGCTTGATTTCCCGCGATGGCAATCGATGAAAAGCCCATGCGTCCGCACGCGACTCGCTGAAAGGTTTCGAGACGTCGGCGACAGCTGGCTTCACCGGAGTGGAGCGACTTTCCGTGGGCATGGGCTTGTGTTTGAGTGATCTCATACCTGCCTCGCGATCGCCTTTCCGAACTCGCCGCCACGATTCGCAGCCAACCAATCTTCAGACTGGATCCAGCGCCAATAAAACACAGCTCATTCATCGAGATGAAGTGGCAGCTCGAACCCGGAAATTCACTCATTTTCCGACTACGCCGAATATTCACGAAATTCGTGCGGACGGTTTCAGGCATGAACCGGCGGTTTCGGCTTTGGGAGGTTTTTCGAAACGGCGTCAGGGTCGCTGAGGATCGATCCATAAATAATTGTCCGATATGACGTGAGCGGCAAGGCGCTAGCCGCCGGTAATCGGC
>JBBQSE010000160.1:0-15561 GCA_038214195.1 Planctomycetales bacterium | reverse complement strand
AAGATCCGAGCGACAACTTTCGCACGGTCTACGGCATCGAATGCGTCCCCTGCGATTCGCAGATGCGCACCATTCTCGACCCCGTCGATCCCGACCAACTGCGACCCTTGTTTCAGGATGTGTTCCGTTGCCTGCAACGCGGCAAGGCGCTGGAAACGTTCGTGTATCTCGACGGACATTATCTGCTGTCGCTCGACGGCACGACCTATTTTTCGTCGAACAAGGTACATTGTCCGTCGTGTCTGGAGAAGCACCATAGCAACGGCAGCGTGACTTATTCGGATCAAATCCTGGGAGCGACGCTGGTCCATCCCGATCACAAGGTCGTGATTCCGCTGGCCCCCGAACCGATCATCAACGAAGACGGCCACACCAAGAATGATTGCGAACGCAATGCCACGCGGCGTTGGCTTCAGCACTTTCGCCGCGACCATCCCCACTTGCCGGTGATCATCATCGAAGACGCGCTGAGCTCCAACGCTTCGCATCTCGATGACCTGCGTGCGGCCCGTGTGCATTACATCATTGGTGTCAAACCGGGCGACCACGTTTTTCTGTTTGAGCGTCTGCGAGCCAACGACGAGGCCGGTCGGACACAGTTGCTCACCGAAGTCGAGACGGCCACCGGCGTGCTGCACCACTTTCGTTTTCACAACAGTGAGCCGCTCAACGCCTCGCACCCGAACTGCCTGGTCAACGTGCTCGAATACTGGGAAGTCCACCCGAACGGAAAAGTCCAATACTTCAGTTGGATCACTGACTTTGTGCTGACGCCGGACAACGTGTACCACATCATGCGCGGCGGGCGATCGCGTTGGAAAATCGAGAACGAAACTTTCAACACGTTGAAAAACCAGGGCTATCATATGGAACACAACTACGGCCATGGTGAGCAGCACCTGTCCGTGGTTCTGATGCTGCTGATGATGCTGGCCTTCCTTGTGGACCAGACGCAACAACTCTGCTGCCCGGTCTTTCAAGCCGCGTTGGAGAAACTGAAATCCAAGCGGCGCCTTTGGGAGCGGATTCGGGAATGTTTTCGCGACTTCCTGTTCGACTCGATGACGGAGTTGCTGACGGCCCTTGTGCAAGGTATCGAGCCGCAGCGACCGACGTTGCAGAACAGTTCATAATTCGCCATTGGGCCGCCACATCCGCCAGACTGAGTCAAGCGCCGGTTGAGCGTCACGCACGCGATGCGTGCGGTGCCATGAAACACGCTCTCCAAGGCACCACCGCGAACACCAAACTTCGCCAAATCCGCCCTTCCAACCTCCAAAATCCACCCCTCAACACCAGACCATCGCTGCCCCCAAGCAACTCAAGTCAAATTAGGCAGCCTGCACCGACTCTCGATTCGATGGCCGGGAATTGCTGCTATGTCTCGCAAGTGAAACTAGCGGACGCTGCAACAACTGCGATTCGCTGCGGAGCAGCGGCGGCAGGTAGCCTGTGGTGCAAACCACAGGAAAGCGTCGAACAACAAACGATCAAACCCCGAATGGGGTGACGAGAATTCCAACGGCGCGGAATTGTTGATGTCGGCCGTTTTGAAATGTTCCGGCTGAAAATTCCCGTCGCTCCTCCGGAGCTTTGCATATCGTGTGTGGATCGTTCCTCGGGTTGTCACCCGAGGCTACCTGCCACGGCTGCTCCGCAGCCAATCGCATGAATCGTACATGTAGCCGTCTCGTTCCGCCGCGACGAGCCTGCAACCGGGCAACACGATCAACCGGACCGCGTGATCAACGCAAATCCGTTGCGATCGTCATCGATTTCGCAATACGTGCTATTCGCTGCGGAGCAGCGGCGGCAGGTAGCCTGTGGTGCAAACCACAGGAAAGCGTCGAACAACAAACGATCAAACCCCGAATGGGGTGACGAGAATTCCAACGGTGCGGAATCGTTGATGCAGGCCGTTTTGAAATGTTCCGGCTGACAATCCCCGTCGCTCCTCGGGAGCTTTGCACATCGTGTGTGGCTCGGTACCTCGGGTTGTCACCCGAGGCTATCTGCCACGACTGCTCCGCAGCCAATCGCATCAGCGCGTTGGGAATCCTTGATCAATCCGTGTATTCTTTTATATTGGTTTTGACCATTCTTTTACCTCAAATCGGAGTCGGCCCGCATGAGCACCTACACCTGCCTAAAATACCACATTGTCTTCGGCACGGCTTATCGGAGATCCTTGCTTCACGTGGATTACCGACAGGACTTGTACGCTTACATCGGCGGCATCATTCGAGACGAAGACGGGCATTTGGATTCAATTGGTGGTGTTGAAGATCACATCCACATTCTGTGCGGCATCCCGCCTCGGATCGCCGTATCGAACATGCTGAGATGCATCAAAGCAGGGTCGTCGAAATGGATTAATGAGCAGCGTCATTGTCCTGTGGAATTCCGCTGGCAACGAGGTTTCGCGGCGTTCTCGGTCAGCAGATCCAATATGCTCGAAGTGACCCGATACATTGACAATCAGGCCGTGCATCATCAGAAGACAACGTTCGCGGACGAATATCGCTTGCTGTTGATTCGTCACGAAATCAAATTCGACGAGCGATATTTGTTTGAAGAAGAGCACACTGGTTAAGCTCGGCTCCTCAGGTTTTGACGCAAGCCAGTCTGCCATGCTGCTCCGCAGCCAATTGCATGGATCGTCGTTGTCGCCGACTCGAGCTTGCAACCTCGCCGCATGATGATCGCCTATCCGTCGCCATTGTCATTGATGTCGCAATGCCTGTGATTCGCTGCGGAGCAGCGGCGGTCGGTAGCCTGTGGTGGAAACCACAGTTAAGCGCCGAACAAGAAACGATCAAACTCCGAATGGGGTGACGGGTATTCGAACGGTGCGGAATTTTTGAAGCGGGCCGTTTCGAAATGGTCTGCAATGCAATCCCGTCGCCCCTCCGGAGCTTTGCATAATCGATCATCTTGCCCGTCGTGGCGTAACGACGACTTCCTGATGCAAGTCCCTGGTTCCAATCCAACTTACTGTGCGATGTCCTGAGGTAGAGCCTCATCGACCGATTCTGCGGGCACCGGCGTTTCCAGTTCTCGACTTTCCTGCAGAACCTCGGTCACACTCTTTTCAAGTGACGCAAGATAATCTGCAAGACTCCATGAGATCTTTTGCCCATCGGCAGTCAGTTCGATGCCGCCAATCACGTTGAGTGAAGATTCGAAGCGAATCTCTCGCGCGGGGCCGACAAGTTTGATGATCGCGTCGCGCGCGGAATCGCGAAGAGCCTCAGGCAGGTCAAACGCAGTGCGGATAATCACGGGGGTTTTGGACGCCGCAACGGACGATGTCAACCGGTCCTTTTCCTTGCCGTTGAGCGAAGTCAGTCGTCTGACGAAGACTTCGACTATCCGTTCTTCCAGATTCGCGTCCGCCAGATCGGAGAGCGCCTTGCGGGCTATTTCGAAAACTTCCTGCTGAGTTCGTCGGATGAGTTCCTGCTGCAGGTGTTGCTCTTCATTCTGTAACGCCGCCTGACGGCGCGTGCTGAATGCGGTCGCGGCATTCCGAGCTTCGTCGAGCAGGCGATGACGTTCCGTTTTCGCCTCGTTAGCGGCCTGCTGAAACAAGTCGTCGCGATGCTGATCGAACTCTTCATTGCGACGGCGGAAGTCATCACGTTCCTGTTGCGCGTCAGCTTTCTTTGCGTCCGCGTCCGCGAGTTCGTCAGCAATTCGTTTTTCGCGAGCATCGATCGCGTTGAGAATTGGCTGATAGAGGAATCGCTTCAGCAGCCAGACCAAAATGAGAAAGTTGATCGCCTGCGCCGCGACCGTGAACCAATCAACGGCCATGGGTTACTTTCCAGGGATCTGAGCGATGACATGATTCCAGAACGGGTTGGCGAAGATCAGGATCATCGAGACCACAAAGCAATAGATCGCCGTGGATTCAATCATCGCCAACCCCACAAACAGCGTCCGAGTGATCGTGGGAGATGCGTCCGGCTGTTGCGCCAGCGCCATCATTGCGGTGGCGACGGATTTGCCTTCAGCCAGAGCAGGGCCCAGACAGCCTATGCCTGTGGTGAACCCCGCCAGGGTAATCGAGGCCACGGCGATTGTTGTCATACTGTCCATTTTATTTATGTCTCCAATTCTTACGAAATTTCCGCTTCACGTTCCGGCCTGCTGACTTTCGTTGCCGCTGCAATGTAAACACCCGCCAGAATACTAAAGATATACGCCTGCACCATTCCTGTCAGCAGCCCAAGCGCCGTCATCACGATTGGAAAAATTAACGGCGTGATTGTCAGCAAAATTCCAAGAATCATGGTTCCGCTCATCATGTTGCCGAACAGCCTGACCGCCAGCGCCAGCGTGCGTGAGATTTCGCTGATGATATTAAACGGAAGCATGATAAACGTCGGTTCGACGTACGACTTGATGTAGTTGCTTAGTCCCTGCGCTTCAATGCCGAACAGCGGCACCGCAATAAACACGCTCAGCGCAAGAGCGACCGTGGTGGACAGTGAACCGGTCGGCGGTTCATAGCCGGGAATGATCGTACAAAGAGCCGCCACCGCAACAAACAAAAACAGCGTCCCCAGAAATCCCATGTACCGTCGCGGGTCACTCAGCCCCAGTTCACGGATCTGGCTTTCGATTCCCGTCACGATAATTTCCAGCAGGTTTTGCCAGCGCGACCGATCGTGATCCGTCGAGAGCCTCCGTGTGATCAGTTTCGATCCGACCACCAGCAGAAACATCAGTCCCCAGGTGTAAACGATCGTGGCGTTCAGTTTGAGGATCCCGAACTGCCAGAATACGATTTCGTCAGGGCTGAGATGCATGATCGGCCTCCCTGATTTCAGATACGAGACCTGCGGCAAACTTCCGAGTCCAGAGTGTCACCAGCGCGCGAGCGACCAGGAATCCGGCTAAACACAAAAGCAGCCTTTGCCACTGGCCATCGGAAACAAAATAGAATCCCGCCAGTGTCACGCCCATGCGAAGCAATCCACTGGCGAGGAACAGCGCCGCAGGGTGCGCCGACATGAGACCTCGGCGGATCGTCCACCACAAGCCTCCGAAGAAGATGCCACCAAGCGCCATGCCAGTTAACAGCGACAGCAGCAATTGCAATGCATCACTCATCAGGTTCCTCCTGCTCTTCCTTCATCGCCTTGTCTTCTTTGGCAACCCAGTGCCAGGCATTTAGACAACCGATGAACAGTCCAGTCACCAGCAGTGTAAGTGTCCACGAATGGCGAGCTGGATGGTGCTGATCCAGCCAGATTCCCAACGAAATTCCCAATAGTGTGGGCACAACAATCGACCAGCCGATCAGCCCGGTCATCCCCAGACCAAACCAAACCCCGCGCAAAGCGTTTCGTTTGGCTCTGACTTTTCGGGCAGCCGTGGCTTCGACTTGGCGCACGAATTTCGCTCTCGTCCTGGATTGCCGGGGATCGACGTCGTCATCCATGGTGAAACTCCGCCAGACGTCGAATAAAACCACTTTCCAGCTTCGCCATGACTGCCCGCACACTGTGTTCGCGTTCATCCAGGTTCAGAAACTCCCGCTCGACGGTCTCCCGCAACTGTCCGGGATCTGTGCCGCGAATCGCCTGGCGCACGGACACCAGCACATCGAACCCGGTCTTTACCATGACGCCTTCATCGACCGCAAAACACACCTCGCCCTCAGACACCGTTTCGTAAATCAGAATTCCCGGCACGAGCGCCGCGACGCAGTCCAGTCGATGTGGCAGAAGTCCGTACGATCCCTGACGCGTTTCGACCACAATTCGCGAAACATCCACTGCCTGCACCAGAACGTGCGACGGGAGCAGGATCTTAAGATTCATGTAAGACTGTCGCATGGTTTGATACCAGGTTGAGCGTGATTCAAGTCATCAGCCGCCACGCACTAGCGAGTTCCTGCTGATTCCTTTTCGTTGATCGTTTTCTTATTCGCACTTCCTTTTTCCTCTTTGGTGGCATCATCAATCGAGCCAATCATGTACAGCGCACTCTCCGGATAGTCCTTGAACTCATCCGCAAGGATTCGTTCACAGCCGTTCAGCGCGTCTTCGAGGCTGACCAGCTTCCCGTCGAGACCGCTAAACTGCTCGGTCGTAAAAAACGGCTGCGTCAGGAATCGTTCCAGACGGCGCGCGCGGGCCACGACTTTGCGATCTTCCTGTGAGAGCTGTTCCAAACCCAGCATGGCGATGATGTCCTTAAGCTCCGCATACTGAGCCAGGGTCCTGCGAATCTGCTGAGCAAGCCTGTAATGCCGTTCGCCGACAATTCCCGGTGTCGCCATCCTGGAACTCGACTGCAGCGGATCGATCGCCGGGAAAAGACCTTCACTCGCCCGCTTGCGCGACAGCACGATGGAAGCCGACAGATGTGAAAACGTATGCACGGCCGCCGGATCAGTGAAGTCATCCGCTGGCACATAGACGGCCTGAATCGATGTGATCGCTCCGGACTCCGTGTTCGCGATGCGCTCCTCCAACCCCGAAAGTTCAGTCCCCAGTGTCGGCTGATAGCCAAGGCGCGAGGGCATCTGTCCCATCAGCCCGGAGACTTCCATTCCTGCCTGAATGAAGCGAAAAATATTGTCGATCAGCAGCAGTACATCGCGGTGTTCGTCATCGCGGAAGTACTCGGCCATTGTCAGTGCGGCATGCCCGACACGAAAGCGGCTGCCCGGCGGTTCATTCATCTGACCAAACAGCATCACCATGTTCGGCAGTACCCCGGCCTGCTTCATTTCGCGATAAAGTTCCTCGCCCTCGCGGCATCGTTCGCCGATCCCGCAGAAGATACTCACACCCTGCTGATGTCCGATCATGTTGTGGATCATCTCGGTCAGCAATACCGTCTTGCCGACACCCGCCCCGCCAAATAATCCCGCCTTGCCGCCGCGCTCCAGAGGCGACAACACATCGATCACTTTGATGCCCGTTTCAAAGATCTGTGACTTCGTCGATCGACTCATCAACGGCGGCGGCTCTCGATGGACCGAACGCCATTCGACGTCGGCCAGGGCGGGTTCACCGTCGATTGTGTTTCCAAATACGTCAAACATGCGGGAGAGCAATTGTTTGCCAACCGGCGCTTTCAGTGGCCCGCCGGTATCGTTAGCGACCATCCCACGAGCCAGCCCCTGCGTTGGCGTCAAGGCGATTCCCCGCACATGCCGCGAATCCCGCTGTGCAAGCACTTCGATGACAATCCGGCCTTCGTCGCCAGCGTGCAGAATCGTGTGGATTGGTGGCAATTGTGTGTCAAATCGCACATCCACGACACTGCCCCGCACAGAGGCGACCACGCCGCGATTCGTCGTTGCTGATTGCTGCGTCGCTTCGGTCATTGATTTAAAAAATCCTGTACAAACTCAAAAGAAGCCCGGCGTGGTGCGACCATGATCTTACCTCCCGGCGAAGAAACTGTCAGTTGACTCACCAACAAGAGAACTCGCCAGCAGTTTGACATATGCGTACCGCGTGCCATTACCGTGGAATCGATCGATAATCACCGTTTCATTCGATTCGCGCAACCTCGCAAAGGCGCGAGCCAGCGCGTGAGTCCTCTGAGTCCACCGCCTCCGTCAAAGTGGGCCGACTTATCCACTTCAGGTTGCCTTTCATTTTCCTAGGCGGCGCTGATTTGTTGGTTGCACCGGAACCGGTTGTGCTAGAATCTCACCTCCAGCGACTTTTGCGGAGCTTAACGCAACTTTTTCCGGACGACCAAGTGCGAATCGAATTCATTCAGTTTAAGAACTTCCCACCGTTTGCAGATGCGCGAATCGAGTTTCCGGAATCGAACGAATCGGGAATCGCTGAGGTTCAGGTGATCACCGGCCAAAACGGGACGGGGAAGACGCGTCTCCTGTGTGGGTTGGCTGCGGCTCTGGGAAACACGGTCGATTTGGACGCTCGTTCTGCGCCGTCCGAATACAATGATATCTTTGTCGGGGTCAAGCACGACGAGATTGAAGGATTATACGTCAGGTCGTTCAAAGAGTTGTTGGAGATTGACACCCCAAATCGCCGAGACAACTGGACCGAAACGATTGCGAGCGGCGACGCAAAAAAGCTAAACGGGATACAGAGTTCTGAGGGAAAGCCGCGCAGACTGATTCGACGGAGCGATGAGCAGGTCGAGACAAAAAGGAGAAAAGAAATAGAAATTGGGAGGAGAAGTGTAATTCGACTGGGCCATGAGCAGGTCGAGACTGCGTCTCATGACAGTCTTATTGAATGGGCTCTAGCCTCTTCCCCTGCGGCAGTTCAGGCCTACCGTGGTACTGGCCGCATTGCGGATCAAAAAATCACGGCGATGCAACCCGTGAAAACCGGAGAACGCGCGACGCACTTGTTATTTGAGCGTCCTGGGGAGGACGATCTCCTGGTTTGCCAGAGCA
Organism: Planctomycetales bacterium; assembly: GCA_038214195.1. GTDB lineage: Bacteria > Planctomycetota > Planctomycetia > Planctomycetales > Planctomycetaceae > SXXK01. The sequence continues at coordinate 7,157 of JBBQSE010000160.1, read as the reverse complement.
TGGCGAATCTCAAGATGGGAGCGGCGATGGAGTATCAAAGTGGTGCTCCTCGTGACGAATGTCGTTCCATCAAGATCACCGAGCGGTTTGAATCAGCAATCGCCAAAGTGACCGGCCGCAAATTCAACTTTCAGGTAATGCCGTCTCCGGAAGTCCATCTTGTCGCCCGCTGGGGCGGTGCCATGATGAAATTGTCCGTGTTACCTGATGGACTGCGGTCAATCATCGCATGGCTGGTGGCCTGTATTGCGAAACTCGAATCGCAGTTTCCGGACCATCCCGACCCGCTGGATATTCCGTTGATTCTGTTGCTCGACGAGCCCGAGAGTCACCTGCATCCCGCGTGGCAGCGGCAACTTATTCCGGCGGCTCAGCAACTGTTTCCGAACGCCCAGATCTTTGTCGTCACACACTCTCCTTTCGTGATCTCGTCCGTGAATTCCGGGTGGATTCATATTCTGCGGGCCGATGAGACCGGCACCGTCAAAGCCGACCCGCCGATTCCCTGCAGCAAAGGGGATTCGTACCTGGACGCCGTGGAAGATATTCTCGGGCTCACACAGTGGTACGATCCCGAAACGGAGTCGCTGCTCAGCGACTTTCGATTGCTGCGTGATGAAGTCATCCAGGGTTCACAGTCCGCTGAGCGGTTGGAGCAACTGGCATCGACGATTGCCTCACGCAGTGATTCATTGAGGGAAATGATGGGGCGGGAACTGCATCCGGTTCGCCGCAATCTTGCCAGGGACACTGTCAAGCAATGAAGAAGCACGTTCGCCCGGCGACGCCCCAAATCCTGCAGGAACACGGTGAACGCTGGAACAATCAATGGACCGAAAAGAAGACGGCAAATCCCACCGCTCGTTTCAATTGGTATCAGCACCAGAATCGTTCGGTCCGTGAATGGATTCTGGATGACCTTCGTTCGATGACCCAGGGACATTGTTCATTTTGTGACTCTTTCCCGATTGAACCGAGCAGCAGTGAGTCGATCGAACACTTTCGGCCAAAGAGCGATATCCGATTTCTTCATCTGGCCTATGCGTGGGAGAATTTATTCTATTGCTGCGATGGCTGCCAGAAAAGCAAGCTGGAAAAATGGGACGACGCGCTGTTGAAGCCGGATGCTGAGGACTACGATTTTGATCGCTACTTCCGCTTTGACTATACGACAGGTGCTGTTCTTCCCAATCCGTCTGCAGAAGATGCTGATCAATCCCGGGCGAGGGTTACGATTAACTTGTACAATCCGGATTCACATTCACGCAGAAAATATCGGCTTCTGGAAATGAGACGCTGGTGCCGGGCAAATGATATGTCCGTTGATGATTTCGCCTACCGTGATTTCGTCGCTGCTTTTTAGGGTCATGCAATCAACTGATATCCGCAATACGTCGCCTCTCGTTGCCACTCTGCCACTCTGCCACTCTGCCACTCTGCCACTCTGCCACTCTGCCACTCTGCCGTGAATCGGCGTCCGTTTCAAAGCCCGCTTCGCCAAGGCTTCCCGGCCTTGAACGCCTCTGCCAGCTTATTCAGAAATTCTTCATCGCCGGGTTCTGCGACCGCGCGTGCCTTTTCAATCGCTTTGAGAGCCATCGCAAAGTCGCCGGTTTCCGCAAACGCTGCCGCCTGAGTGATGATCAGTTCAGCGACGCCGAAATTGCTCTGTTCGCAGAGTTCCGTGGAAATTCGCAGTGATTCCGATCCATTGCGCAGCCCGTCGGTCTTCGCCGTGGCATACAGCCACGCTGTGACATTGAGATATCCGGCGTTTTCAGGACTTGCGTCCAGACACTCCTTCAAGAGTGGAGCCGCCTCTTCGTCGCGGCCGATCCCGAGACAACTGACCGCATATTGGACCGGGCTGTACATGAAACCCGGTCGCAGGCGATGGACAATTTCGAGATGCTGGAATGCTTCCTTCCACCGTCGCTGTTGATTCAGCGCCTGGCCCAGTTTAAGCTGGTAGATCAGGTTCTCTGAATCGTGCTCAACGGCCCCGGTGTAAAATTCAACTCGTCCCTGCGCGCTGTCATCATCCGGCTCCGCATCAAATGCCAGCTTTCGAATGCGAACATTGCCGATTCGAATTTCCCCGACATCCTGCATATACTGATTCGCGCCGAAGCTAAGCTGGTGATTTGGACGGAACTCGTTGACAGGCAGCAGCGGCATGAGTTCCTGATTGACAAACATTTCGTAGGACGTCAGCCGGATATTGAGACGCATTTCAGCTTTTTCGCCGAGGCCATCCAGATAGTACCATTGCTGCTGATGTTCGGATGGCGCGAAGGTTCCGGCGATCCGAGGCTGATCACCAATCACAAACGCCAAACCACCCGGCTGATCGGAATAGTTCTGCTCCGAAACTGGGCCGACATCAATTCCCACCAGTTCCTGTTTATCCACCCCAGGCAATCGTTCAACTTCAGCGATCACCGTGTACGGCGGTGCAAACGGGATCAGCGGGACGGCTCGCAGGTGACCGTACCGCGTGCGGACATTGGTCATCCGCAAAGACGATTCGCTCTCGACCTTCCAATCGCCATTCAGCACCGCCCACGACAAGAGCGGCTGTTCAAACTTTAGTTCGACCCAGCCGCCGTCCTGATACTGCCGGAGCAAATCCCATTGGCGGGCACGCGCGGAAAAATAGTATCGTGACCGGTCCGATGTTGCTTTCGCCCCCGCCTGATTCAAGACCTCAATCGCGTCTGACAGATCCTGACTGCTGACATCCGGGCTGAGATGTTTGCCGAATCGCTTCTCGTTCTCGATCAGTTTTTCGCTGTCGGGCTCTGACAAGGCATAAGCCATGGACGCCGCGAATTCCGCGTCCACCATTAGATCAGTGAGTGGACCTGGGTTTGGCGGCCATGCCGATCGATCCAGTGCCCCGCGAGCTTCATTAAATTCTCCGTTTCGCAGCGCGACGGCTGCCCGCATGGACAGATACCAGTCTTTTCTGTTCGGGGCGAGAGTCTCACCGACTGGTGTTTGCAGCCACTCATCAAAATCCTTCCAGAACGATTTCAGAGCCTTCACCACTGGTGGATATTCCCACGACGCCGCTTCCGGTGTCTCGGCCGCGATCACGGACGCACACTCGAAGAGCTGCAGCGGAATGGCCGTGTCGAATGCACGAGTTTCCGCGCATTCCTGCCCGAAGGCCAGCAGTTCTTCATGGCTGCCGCCCCAACGCGGCAGCAGAGACCGGCGATACGCTTCGTAGCTTGGTATGAAGTCCTTTTGAGCGTGACAGCAGAGTTCGAACCATTGCCGAGGTGTCCAGGTCGAGGACGAAGATTCGGTCTCGATGGTCACCATCGCTCGAGCTGCGTTCGGTATATCCGGGCGCAGCAGCCAGGCGTTCCGAAAATGCGTTGCCGATTTGCTCATGAGTGATTCAAATTCTTTCCAGTCTTGCTCTTTAATGGAACTCACGAATCCTTCGCCGCGAATTTTCCACGCATCTGCGTGCAACATGACTCCGGCGAGCAGATGCAACAGAACAGGAGATGTTTTCTCGTTGAGCAGCAGGGCTCGATAGAGGTCTGCCCGTTCACTGCCTCGCAACCGGTCAGAAACTCCATTCAGAATAAACCATGCGAAACGGATTTCATCCGGTCTCGCCGACATGTCCTCCATCAGTCCGGTGACATCGACTATCAGCTCGCCCGCGATTTTTCCGCTGTTGGCAGCTTTGAACGCAAGCGCCTGCTGAAAACGATTTCTTTGGAGCATGACCCGGAAGTAGGGGTGATATCCAGCCTGAGTCAGCTCTTCCGGAAGCTTTGCAAAAACAGCAGCGGCAGCTTCATAGTCGGTCACAGTGTTGAACGAAACTTCAAGCGATCTGATCAGGGGGTCCGCTGATCCGGCCGCCGTGGCGGCGCTCGCGAGCTGTCCCAGTTGCTGAATCGATTCGTCCGCCGGTTCCAATGCAGCGGGACTGGCTTCCCCTTCGGGAACACGGACGATCTTCGAAAGCGGGCTCTTGTCGATTGTCCACGGCTTGTCAATCGAATAGACGATCCATGCGTCGAGTGCTTTGCGTCCCAGCACTTTGACCGAATCACTGTCAGTTGTCAGTTGTTCGTATCCCTCTGAAAACTGCCGCTGGATCTTGTCAATGGACTGTTCGACCGCAGTCCCTGTCACGCCGGAGTCCTTGATGTCCTTGATTCGCTGGCCAAACTCCCAGTCAAAAGCGGCAACCCATTCATCGCACTTCCGCAGCGTCTCGTCCGCCGAAAGTGTACCGAGCCGCTCACGTTCAAGCTGTTCCGTTGTCCGCAGATCCCCTGCCACAAAGTTGCTGTGCAGCGGCTTGTCTGCGTCCTCCGCAGGTTGACTCAGCCACATGAATCCACCGACAGCAATTGCACCCGCACCGCCCAGCAGCAGCGCAATTCGAAACGAACGAGACATTCGAGTGACCCTTTGATGCTCCGACGCAAGTATCGCCCCGAACGGCGGGCCGGATCAGGCAACCATTGCCAACGCCGGTCATTGCGTGCCGGAATGTAGTCGTTCGGATGATGAACGAAAATCCTGCGAACACGCTATTTGCGTCGCTGTTGGTCTTCCGGAGGCAACTCGATTGCTCACATCGGAAGGTCACGTACAATCCAGCGAATCCGCAACCACAGTTGATTCTACGATCAAGACTCAAAGACCAAAAACAATGGCAAAGAAACGATCACAGGCCGACAGCAACGAATCGGGCGAACCTGCAAACGTCAGTCTTGAAGACGCGATGTCGGAATTGTCAACCATCGTCGCGGAGTTGGAATCGGGTCAGCAGTCGCTTGACGAATCACTGGCTCAGTTTGAGCAGGGCATGAAGCTGTTGCGAGTTTGCCACAACAAACTGGATGTCGCCGCGCAGCGTATCGAGATTGTGACTCAGATGACGCCCGATGGTGACGTCACGACAGCCGATTTCGAATCAACCGCGACGCTGCAAAAGTCATCCACAGCTGGCCGCTCAAGTCGCAAACAACTTAGCGACGAGGACGATGACGCATTGTTATTCTGATTGCGTGACCCGCCGATGACGGGTCTGTTTGCCATCACCATAAGAATTGATGACCGAGTTGACGTGACGACAGCGAGGATGAACGGAAAAAGCGAATTTCGTATTCCCCAGGTCATGTGAGGATGGTCTTGCGGACAACGCATCCCTGATTCCTGAACATCCGACCGATTCGGCATCTATTCCATCGTGGTTCGGTCAATGCAAAGCTATTGTAGGAGTGCCTTGCGGATTGCGAAGGATCGGCATGTTATGCCGACAATGACGATTGCCAGATTTATGCCGGCCATTTAGCCCCGGCAGACCCTCTCGCCCGCGGCTTGCCATTCACCTCGGTGCATAAATCAGCAACTCACTGGCGGAACACTTCCTATCTGAGCCAACTCCAGTCCATTTCCTGCCAATTCTTATGTACAAAATCGCGCTATTGAATATCGAATGCTTCGCGAGTTCAGCGGCGATTGAAAACATAATCACCGAACACAAGGAACAGATCAAACTGGTTATTGCCACTGATCGTTACAAAGGGCGACACGGGGGGATTTGTCGGCAGGCCAAAGATAATTTTGTTCGATCAGGCTTTCCATTTACACACTACCTGGCCCTGCATTTCCTGTATCATCCTCTGGCTGTGGGGCTTGTTGCATTTCTGAATCGTTTCTTCCGTTGTCGGTTCACCAGAAAATCACTGAAACAATCCTGCAAGCAGGCTGGTGTGCCGCTCGTCATGACGGCAGATATCAACAGCTGCGAGATGCTGAACCTGTTGCATAAGCACGAGATTGATCTCATCGCAGTGTTTTACTTTGATCAGATCCTTAAGAAAAAGATTATCAGCCTTCCTAAGCACGGTGTCATCAACTTTCATCCGGCGATCCTGCCCGATTGTCGTGGTCTTTTTCCTGTTATTTTCTCGGCGCTGAAGAACAACGGCGTGTTTGGCATGACGGTCCACGACATAGAAAATGAATCGATTGATGCGGGACCGATCCTAACACAGTCGATCATTGACACCCCTGACACTAAGAGCATCCTGAGACTCGAACAGGCAGTGAATCTCGAAGGCATCAAGTTGTTCCGTGACGTTATTCAGGATCTTCCAGGGCTGCGCAGCAGGAGTCAGTGCCAGACTGGTGGAGCGTACTACTCGTATCCTTCCCGCGCTGATCTCCGTGAACTCAAATCCAGGGGATTTCGTCTGACGTCCACGAAGGACTTCGTTCGTCACTATTGTGAAAAACTACGAGACGACGAAGGAGAACAAACGAATCAGGCTCGACGCTAAGGCGAGCGGCAGAAAACGATTTAACAACAGAAGCCCGGCTTCTCCAAGAAGCCGGGCTTCTTAACCGGTATGGCTCCATCTGCCGCTCGCCTAATTGATCGTCATCGACTTCAGGAACGGAAACTGACTCAGGTTTTCAATTCCGTCGGCAGACAGATCTTCCGAGTACCAGGCGGGGTTGTTTTGAAACAGCCGCATGTTGGATCGCGACGTGAAGAAGAACAGGCGGCCTTTGTAGAATGCCCCCAGTTCGATGGCACCGGTCAGAGCGCGTCGTTCACGCTGAAGTTCCACAGGATCGCACCCGTGCAGGCCGGGGATGAATTGTTCCGGGCTGGCGAAGAACATTTCGCGTTCCTCCGCCGACTGGAAGAAATAGTCCACACCGTCGAAGGAGCCCACAAATTCTGCGCTGCCTTTTAACCATTTCTTGTCACGCATCATGGCAACCGGACAGAATCCGCCAAGTCCCACGACTTTGCCATCGTGCATGACCAGCAGACATTCACGGAGGTTTTTGTCCAGTTCTTTTGCGGGCTGGGCGTCCTGGCTGGCTGCTGTTTGACGTTCGGAGTGATCAAGTCGCGCTGTGTACTCGGACAAACTCGAGCTGCCTGTGTATCGGGCGATTTCCTGACCGTTTGATCCGATCACCACCTCAGTGGGCAAAGTGGAAATGCCATATTTTGCGATCAACTCCGGATCACGATCAGCGTCGATCCGCAAACCGATCACTGTCGTCCCCAGGTGTTTCGTGACGGCTGGCTGGTCCAGGACTGTGGATTCCATCTGGCGGCAGGCACCGCACCAAACGGCTCCAAAATGCAGCAC
>JBBQSE010000159.1:0-15574 GCA_038214195.1 Planctomycetales bacterium | reverse complement strand
GTGGGGGGGGGTTGCGTGTTTTTGTCGTTTTGCCTCCCCTTATCTTGGGGTGACATTTTGGGGCCCGATTGGGGGGGGGCGCCCCCCCCCCACGACTATAGTCCCGCATTCCTGATCGGTCATTCTAAACATGCTCCGTTTTCTCCCACCAACTCTCCCTGGACGTCCACTTCGCCGTCGCGAGTGGCTGCGGATTGGTGGGCTGGCGGGCGTGAACTGGGGTCTGCCGGGACTTATTCCTGGTCGAACCGCAGCAGCGGACTCCATTGCCTGGCAGGCTCCGGGATTTGGAAAGGCAAAATCGGTCATCGTTGTGTTCGCGAGTGGCGGACAAAGTCAGCTTGACATGTGGGATCCGAAGCCGGATGCGCCGGAGGAAATTCGTGGAGCTTTTGGGTCCATCGAAACGGCCATTTCGGGCGTTCGGTTTTGTGAGCACATGCCACAGATCGCGAAGATCTCGGATCGACTTTGCATTGTCCGGAACATGTCGCATGAAGACCTCGATCACGGTTCCGCCTTTTATCTATCCATGACGGGGCGCTACCATCGGCGGCGTTCCGGAAATCCTCTGCCCGCTCCAGAGGATTTGCCATGCTATGGCAGCATTCTGCAGAGAGTTCGACCCAATCAGGAGTTTGCTCAAACGGCCATTCACCTGAACGGCCCGGCTTTGGTGCCCACGGTCGAAGCGCCCGGGCAATTTGGCGGGTTCCTCGGGAAAGGCTTTGATCCGCTGACACTCGGAGATGTGACCAAGGATGGTGGCGCAGTTCCGGCGTTGATGCCGCACAGTGATCTTCCGCCCGTGCGGATGGAATTGCGGCAGTCGTTACTTGCCGCAATTGAACGGCACATGACGGGCATGGAATCTCAAACGCAGGCTCTCGACAAGAGCGCGCTGTATCAACAGGCGTTTGAGATGCTCGCCCGCCGGAACGCGCGGGAAGCGTTCGACTTGTCTCAGGAGTCCGATGCACTGCGGAGCCGCTACGGCCGCAATCGATCCGGACAGGCCTGTCTGCTGGCGCGACGACTTGTCGAAGCTGGTGTTCCGCTTGTGACAGTGATCTGGTCTCCCAGCAATCGCGGCCAGGATACGGACCCGACCAATACGGATGCCTATGGCTGGGACACCCACAATGATATTTTCGAAGGGTTAAAGAATCATTTGTTGCCGCGATTCGATCAGGGTTTCTCAGCACTCATCGAAGACTTGGACCAGCGCGGTCTGCTGGAAACAACACTTGTCATCTGTATGGGCGAATTTGGCCGCGCGCCACTCGTCGCGCTGGAGCCTCGATTTGCCGGAGCCACTCCAGGCCGCAAGCACTGGAGTTCGGTGTATTCGATTGCGCTCGCCGGGGCTGGCATTCGGCCCGGTACCGTTGTTGGCTCATCCGACAGCAGTGGAGCCTATCCGCGCACAGAACCTTACGGTCCGTGGGATGTCATGGCGACCATGTTTTCTGCGCTGGGAATCGATCCGCATCAGCACTACTTCGATCCGGTGAATCGTCCGATCCAGATTTGCGATGGTCGCGTGATGGACGCGGTTTACAGTTGATTGATGATGCAATGCACCACCGTAAATTCATCGCTTCGCGAGACCGTCCGGGCGATTTGTGCGTGCCACGACAAAAAAAATGGACAAACTTGCGCATCGTAGATTGACAAGCCCCCCGCCCCCTAAAATACAGTTAAGAGTCTCGGATCCCGCAAGATTTGGACTTGTTTCAATTGGGTGATTATCCTTAGGGTGTTAATTTGAGTTCGCTCATCGCAAGGGGCCTTCTATGCCGCGCCCGCACCGAATCATTCTTTTTGCACTGTTGACCGTTTCCTGTTGCGTCGTTACCCCATTTTGCGCGAAGGCAGAAGAGGAGACGCAAATCAACCTCGAGGAAATTCAGGCCATCACTGCCAGGTGGCGAGCTTCGTTTGTCAACATTCGAGTGATGTATGACATGCGAAGTTTACCTCCATTGGACAAGCCATTGCTTGATTGGTCTCCACCCGCCGACCCCACTTCGGCACCCCAGTTTTCCCAAACGGAATGGATCTGGGCGGACCATGGATTGGATCTTTTTGATGATCGAAGCTTTTATTGGACGCCGGGGAAAAATGGACACACACACATCGACGTTTTCAATGGTCCGCATCAAATTGCGTTTCGCGCCAGTTACCAAAGTTCGCATGAGGACGCAGAGCAACTGAAACACCTGAATATTCAACCAGTCGCTGGCGGGAATCCGACATCGTCGTTCATGCGGGCGCCCATGGAAGGGCTTTATTCACCCGCAACCGCAGAGTGGTTGCCTGAGGTTCTTGCAAAAAGGCAGTGGGAGCTGAAAGGAGTTGAAACACTTCTGGGCGCTTCATGTGCAAAAATCAGCAATGAGGACTTGCGTAGAACCGAAATTCTGTGGCTTGACCTGCAACACGACGGACTGCCGCGTCGCCGACAAGCAACATACTCAACGGGGAGCAAGACAGATTTCGTTGTCGATGAACTACAGCAGTTGGATGGTGGGCTATGGTTTCCGAAGATAGCACGTATTCAGCTGCAAGCCAGGGGTGACTCCGTTCAAAATCAGGTTGTGGTCGTCACTGAAGCGCAGATTAATTTATCACTCGACTTAACTCGTTTTGATCCACCTGAGCCAGTCACTGGAACGGTGGTGACGGACGGACGCACGGGGTGGGTACATATGCACGGGCAGTCCTCCACATCGCAGGTCGATCCGTTGAAACAGGATCCTCACATAGAGGCCGTTGGCCCTTTTTCGTCTGTGGCTCCGGTTTCAGGGCAACGTGTGTGGACGTTCGTAATGATCTGTGGGTCGGTCACCTCGTTGGTGATCGGGCTTTGGCTTCGAAGAAAGGTATTCAGGAGGTAATCATGCAAGCGAAGATTTTTTTCCTCATGTCGATTGTGTGCGGGATCATCGGCGGTGGGTTGGCGATCGCTCAAACGAACTATCGATGTTTTACAACTCCAGCGCCCGTTTGGATGACGGGATGCGGATGTCCCACTGTTACCGCAGAGGATTTTTGCAAAGGGGGCATGCCGATTTCCGGCAGCGGCACGGTCACACGCTATAACTGCATGGCTTGGACAGCGGAAACCTGCACAAGTAATACAATATCATGTGGAGGAGAAGTCTGGCTCTGTGAAGGCTGTACCTGCGATGGTTCAACACCACCGGGGAATCCGCCGCCTTGTGATGGCGCAAATTGTCGTAAAACCGATAAACCAGATTTTTGTGGGCAAAACTTTGGTTGCAGCAGTTAGCCGTTGTATGCGTCAGCGTTCGGGGCATTACGTCCGTCCTGACGGAATCTTAGGACGCTTCCGGCACAGCATCCCCGGAAACTCTCAAGACCTGAGACCGGTTGCGTTCAGGCATTGCTTTAGTGATTGAGATGAGGAGGAGCCGTGTTCCGGGAAAAGCATTCTCTGCGCTTGACGGTGACGTGGATTGCGGGATTCACGGTCGTCTTCGCCTTGATCGTCATGTTTCGCATTTACCAGGGACAGTCGGTTACCGAACTTCGACCTGTTTCGCAGGCAACTTCGCCAATAATGGAAGCGGAGCGATTGAGTCCTGCCGTAGATCCGTATGAGGAAGTCGAATGCGATAGTTACAGTTCGGTAGAATTTGCCTATCGAATCCACAACAAAAGTCCAAACGCAATCACTGGTCTGAAGCTTCCGCAGACATGTTCCTGTCAAACCAACGGTGAACTGCCCGACAGCATTGCCCCCGGCGGTACCGCATTGATCACGTTTCGCATCAAGGCACCACTTGCGGGGCGAATCGAGAGGCGAATTCCGTTGCTCTGCGATCAACAAACAACTCCAGCACTGGTCTTAAATGCGTTGTTGCGAGTAAGATTTGACCCACCAGCACTGTTACCAAAATCCGATGGACTTCAGCTGACGTTTGTAAACGGTGAAGATACCAGGCGAGAAATCGTTTTGGATACAATTGAAGAAAAGAAAGATCATCCATGGATCGATGGCCTTGAAGTTTATCCACGAGATGTCATCGAAGTACAGCCATCGCACGTTGATGAACTTCCGGAAGCCGACGCCAGTCTGACACATCGCCGATACCACTTCCCAGTCATTAATCGCACACTCGGCTCCGGAGGGCACACTGCAACGGTGCGCGTTCTTACAAATGAAGGAACGCCCACGGTTGCAGTTCCAATGAAGCTCGTCGTTGAGGTGATCGATTCCGTGACAATTGTCCCAAATCCGCTTGTTATCCGAGGACCGGTCGTCAATTCCAATTTTCCCCCTAAATTCACAGTGATTCGTCGGACCGGTGGGCCGTTGAGCGTCGTACTGGCATACGATCACGATTTGCTGGGTGTCAAACAGGCTGAGCCGACGACAAAATCGATCGCAACTTTTGAGATCATGCCTAACGCAAAATCCAATCTTCCTATCGAAACTGAAGTGGTATTCGACTTTGGTGAGGACGGAACGCGAGCTGTCAAAGTCCAATTCGAATCGTTTCCTAGTCCATGATTCGAGGTATCCTTTGATGATGACTTTTAGGCAACTTGAAACACGATTTAATCAGCGACGCGGTGTCACACTGGCGGATGTACTCGTTTCTCTTGGCGTGATCGGTGTACTGATAACCCTGACCCTTCCAGCGGTGCAGCGAGCCAGAGAGAGCGCTCGCCAATTACAATGTCGCGACCATCTCAGGCAACTTGGAATCGCGTCCCAAAATCATTTGGCAACGAAAATCGACAAGTTTCCCTACACGGCAACGAATGGAAGCGATTCGCGGGGTGAAGTCCTGCTGGCCTCTGTTTCTCCGCATCAAAACCTTCTTGAATTCCTTGATCGTTCAGCTCTGAGAAATCGGTTACGTCCAGATCTGTCGGTTGTCAACGATACGCAATTCACACCAAACTTTACCGATCCCATTCTTATTGAACTTCTGGCAACCCGCATCCCAGTGTTCCTTTGCCCATCAGATGTTCAGCGTCCTGGTGCTACGAATTATCGCGCCAACATGGGATTCGGTCCCGGTGTGTATGGACCAGACTCCACGGCAATCAGCGGATTCATTGGCAATGTCAGTGGGGCATTCGTTCATGGAAGGAGCACGCGCCCGTCCGAGTTTCGGGATGGTTTTAGCAACACGATCCTATTCAGCGAGAAATTGATCGGGGACGGCAACGCATCTCACTTTACACCGTGGTCGGATTTTTACTTTGCTTCAACGTACCAAATCCTCACGGTGGATGACGCTGTTCTGGCATGCGGTTCATTGGAGCAGCCTAGCCCCATCCATGCTTCATATAGTGGGTGGACATGGTGGTTCGGCGGCTGGAATTCGACTTGGTACAATCATATTCTGCCCCCAAATTCTCGAATACCCGACTGCAGCGAAGGCACATATGCAATGGCTGGAGGCGGATCCGGTTCCTATTCTGCTCGCAGCTTTCATACGGGCGGAGTGAATGCCGTATTTGCTGATGGTTCGGCACGATTTGTAAGTGACCAAATCGACCTTTTCGTGTGGCGTTCGCTATCGACGCGCGGTGGTGAGGAGTACAACTCCGAATAAATAGTCGTGAGGATTTCGATTGGCGTTACTCTGCGACGGCCCGGACTGGGGTCGTGGAGGAGGCAGGAGCCTCCGGGCAGTGCGTTCCGAGGCTGGAGCCTTGGAACGAGATGTTGGCTGCTATTTTACGTTCAGCGGCACGACAGCTTGATGCGAATCGCATCCCGTCGGCTTTCCGCAGCAGCCGCCATCATCCGCCGGCTTTGCCGTTGACGATTCAGAGGCTGCGTTGCCAACCAGAAATGGAGCGGCTGTCTTGCTGTGATCGTGGCCTTTGTAGACGCCGAAGTCATTGAACAGGAATTTCTTGGCAAGGCGATAGTACAGATTCTTTTCCGGGATCTCATGGCCCGGATGATACTGCGAGGTCCGAGGAATCATGCTCTTTAGTTCCTGCATCGCCGTGCCGCGGGCGGTGGAGTCTTTCGCGCTGTGCTTTTCGACAAGCTGTTGCAGCAAATCGGGGCGTTCGAGCACGATGCAGCCGCGAGTCGTCTCCTGAGACAAGGTGCGAAAATCTTCCAGATACTCCGACTGAGTGAACTTATCGAAGAGCGACCGCGAATCATTGTCTGCATGAATCGATTCACGGGAGAACTGCACGATCGGACACGGTTCGATATCGCCCCACGGATTAATGTGGTGACTGATGCCGTTCGCGGCAGGACATAACGCCTGGCCTTCGCCATCATAGTACGCGTCAATAATGATGATCGGCTTCTTCGCGCGCATATCGACTACAAACTGGCGAGCCCGCCGCTGCTGTTCGGGAGTCAGACACAGCTCCGGCTTCGCGTCTGGCCCCATCGGGCGATATACGTGAAACCATGTGTACAGCACGCCCATCTCGATCAGACGATCGACCCACTTCTCGGTCAGCAGATGATCGATGTTGCTCTTGGCCAGACTGGTACAGACACCCGTCATGACATTGTGCTTCAGGCAGTTTTCAATGCCGGCCAGTGTCTTGCTGTAGACATCGGAACGCCCGCGACGCTCGTCACTGACAATTTCATTGCCTTCCACGCTGATGAGCGGCGTGACGTTGCCAAGTTCAAACAATCGCCGGGCTTTCTCATCGGTGATGAACTGACCGTTCGTGAAGACTTGAAAGTAGCAGTCCGGATGCGCTTCCAGAATCTCGAACAGTTCCGGGTGCATGAACGGTTCGCCGCCGACGATGCCAAAAAAGGTGTTTCCCTGCTGCTTGGCCTCGCTAATCAGTTTGTTCATCGCTGGCAGATCAATCGTCTGCTGCTTCGAAGCGACATCGACCCAGCATCCCTGACAGCGCAGGTTGCAGCTGTTGATGATCGAAATGTACAGGAATGGCGGAAAGAACTGGCCCTTCTTCATCCGCCGCCGATGCTTAAAGACAGACAAAGACCCTTTGACGCCGAGATTCCAGATCAGCTTCCACAGCAGCCGCTTGTTGGTTTCAAGCAGCATTCGTTTGGTCATTTTCAATGTATACATGAGCCTGCTCAACCGTTAAACAAAAGGTATTGATCCTCAGCAGTTTACCCGCGTGCGATCAGATTTCCTCCTGCCTTTCGCACGAAAACGGAAAACTGAATTCGGAAAACCTCTAAATTGGACAGCGCCGCTTTTGGCGAAAACCGAGCGATTTTGTAGCCCGAAGCGTGAGCGAGGTGATTGTACCGGATGCGTTCCCTCGCTGACGCATCGGCTACTACTTCCGATAAAAGTGGCGCTATCCAATTAAGCAGGACTCACGGCCACGCCACCGCTGTGGGCAGACTTGAGTGCTGCGTCCATCACCTGCTGTGTCTTGAGAGTGATCTCCGGCCAAGACGCATCTGGCTTTCCGCTCAGCACCAGGTTTGAGAACTTGCGGAACATCTCCGTTTCCTGGCTGTGCGGCATGTTGTTGCTGTATTCCGCGACCGCGTGTCGATGGAAATACTGTTCCATATTGAACCGGCATCCATCAACCGCAAAGTTGTGATTTCCGACTTCAAATGTGGATTCGTTCCCGAAGTACGGCAGTACAAAGTCATCAAGCTGCAGATAACCTTTCGTGCCACTGACGGTGATGACCTGGGAATTGTTGGCTCGGAACGAATTGAAGAATGATGCTGACACGCCGCTGGCAAAGTGGAGTTCGCCCTGAAACTCCATCGGAACGTCTTCGGAACTGTCCGGACGTTTAGCCCCAAACAGAATTCGTCCGCGGACTTCCGTCGGCATTTCAAAGTTCATGGCCCACAATGTGAACCGAATCGTGTACCAGCCAAGATCTCCAAGGCAACCTGCGGGCTCCAGATCACTGCTGGCTCGAATGTTGCTGTTGACCCAGTCGTCCGGGGCACAGAAGGTGAACTGACTGTTGATTCGTCGAATCGTGCCGACACTGGTTCCGTCATCAAGCACCTTTCGCATCTGATTCATTCGAGCGCTGTGCATGAACATCACGCCATCCATAAACTGGACATTGGCCTTCTCGCAGGCGTCAATCATTTTCCGCACATCAGCGGCGTTGACTCCGCATGGTTTTTCCACCATGACATGTTTGCCTGCCTGAGCGGCCTTGACGACCCATTCGGTTCGAAGTCCGGTCGGCAGCGGGATATAGACGGCATCCACATCGCTGCGTGCCAGCAGCGCCTCGTAACTGCCGACTGCGTCAACCGAGTGAGCCACAGGAACCGACGCGCTGCATTCCGAAATAAACTGCTGAGCTTTTTCCACCGAGCGACTGGCAACAGCGGTGATTCGACCATTATCCGAGCCTGCGATCGAATGCCAGTTCTTTTTCGCGATGCCAGCTGTACTGAGAATCCCCCAACGGCAAACACTTTCACTCATCGTAACGCCCTGTCTTCGTGAATCACATGGTCGAATAACCGCAACCCGATGTCGCGTCAGAACGGATCGTGGGTGATTTTGGCTGAATCCTCAAGTCGGACAGGCTTCCAGCTTGTCAAATCCCGCAACTCGCAACCCAGAGCCATTGGACAGCGCCAGGATTCTCATTCAAGCTTGTGCTTGCGATGTTTTTTATGACATCAAGCGACCCCCTCATCCGGCCTGTCGGCCACCTTCTCCCCTGCCAGGGGGGGAGAAGGGACAGGGCTGATGCAGCGGTCCAATTCAAAACTCCGCGTGGCCTGGCGTGCGCGGGAACGGAATCACATCACGGATATTTGTCATGCCGGTGATGAGCAGCACGGCTCGTTCCAGACCGAGGCCGAATCCTGCGTGCGGCACCGTGCCGTAGCGGCGAAGATCCGTGTACCACCAGTAGTCATCCGGATTGAGATGGCATTCCTGCATGCGCTGGATGAGGACATCGAGTCGCTCTTCGCGCTGGCTGCCGCCGATGATTTCGCCAACGCCGGGGACCAGCACGTCCATGGCTCGGACTGTTTTTTCGTCGTCATTGCACCGCATGTAGAATGGTTTCAGCGTGCGGGGATAGTTGAACAGAATGACGGGCTGGCCGAAATGCTCCTCGGTCAGAAAGCGTTCATGTTCGGTCTGGAGGTCGCTGCCCCATTGAACCTGGTAGTCGAATTTTTTGCCGCTCTTGGTGATGATCTCAATCGCTTCCGTGTACGGCAGACGAATGAATTCCTTGCTGCGGATGTTTTCGAGCTTCGACAGCACTGTCTTGTCAATCCGTTCGTTGAAGAACGCCATATCGTCGGGGCATTTTTCCAGGACATCGTTGACGATCGACTTAACGAACGATTCAGCGAGGTCCATGTTGTCCGGCAGTTCATAGAACGGCATCTCCGGTTCGACCATCCAGAATTCGGCAAGGTGTCGTGTCGTGTTGCTGTTTTCGGCGCGAAAGGTCGGGCCGAAGGTATAGCAGTCGCCGATGGCCGTGGCGTACGTTTCGGCTTCCAGCTGTCCGCTGACCGTGAGTGAAGCTGGTTTGCCAAAAAAATCCTGTTTCCAGTCGATGGTATCGATCTGCTTCTTCGCCAACATCGCCAGATCGAGCGTCGTCACCTGAAACATCTCACCGGCACCCTCGCAGTCGCTGGTCGTGATGATCGGCGTGTTGAGGTACAGAAATCCACGGGTCTGGAAGAAGTTATGAATCGACC
The DNA here is from genome assembly GCA_038214195.1 of Planctomycetales bacterium. Lineage (GTDB taxonomy): Bacteria > Planctomycetota > Planctomycetia > Planctomycetales > Planctomycetaceae > SXXK01. Next base: position 5,898 of record JBBQSE010000159.1, on the reverse strand, counting down.
AGCTGATGCAGTTGCGGACTCGAGCGACGGCACCGAAGGTATTTGTGCGCGGTCGCAGATGAGCGATCTCACGCAGGAACTCCATGCTGTGCCCCTTCTTCTGCAACGGGTAAGTCGCGGCATCGGCGACTCCCAGCACCGTCAGTGACGACGCATGCAGTTCGATTCTCTGCCCCTTGCCTGGTGATTCCTTCAGCGTGCCTTCAATCGACACACTGGCTCCGGTGGTGACATCTCGAATTGAAGTCTCATACCCCGGTACTGTGTTTTCGACGACGATCTGCAGATTCTTAATGCAGCTGCCATCGTTGAGTTCGATGAACGAAAAACCGTTCTTCGAATCGCGCCGGGTTCTCACCCAGCCTCTGGCTGTGAGTTGGGTTTCCGGCTGACCTTCGCGGAGGATTCCGGCGATGCGAGTGATAAGCATGGAGTGGTGTGTGGTTCTGAGTGTGTAGTGAAGAGGGTTTAGTGATTTTTGCGGATTAGCGTTGCTTGACGAGCGGCTTGATGGCTCCGCTGAGTTGTACCTTGATGTCTCCCGTACATCGGGCTGCTGCGGGGACATTGACGCGGAGGTACAGCTGCCCGGCCTTCTTCGGCGTTTGCTCCAGGCTGTTGTTGACGGCGAAGGGCTCACCGGGTTTACCATCCGTAACAATCACACCAATGAGGGCTCCGAATGGTCCTGCGGAAACATGGTCTACAGCAGGGTCTTTTGTAGGGAGACCGGTGATCGGGAGAGAAGTTGAATAATTCATTTTATAGTCGCCGGTCGCCTGAATCCGAAATGCCTTTCCGTCAGTGACTTCACAGATTGGAACGCCCCAGCCTTTGGAAACATCCAATTCATATTTTAGGCCATTTTCCTGCATCATTTCTTCACCAATCAGGTCCATGCGCTGTTTGAGTCCTTCCATTTTCGGATTGATGCGCTCCACTCTGCTCAGTACTGCCAACGCTTCTTCCTTTGAGCCCTGTTTGTAGAATTCGTTGGCGACGTCCATGTATTCCTTCAGCAGGTTTTCTTCGGCCTTGCTGACACGGAGTTCCAGTTGCACCGCGTTTTGCCCATCCTTGTCTTTATCCTTATCTTTGCTGCGACTACTTTGGGCGAGTGTGTTCGAGGCGGACAGACTGAAAACAATCGCGAGCATCAAGACCTTCACAGAAATCTCGATGAGTTGTGAGAACGAGCAGTGATGTTTCCTGTTGTGCGGTTCGAAAGACAAAGACATAGCAGACATCGTGAACTCCGATTGGTGAGGCATGGTTATCGCTGAATCACTTCCGCCTCGCAATGTCGCACGGCGTGTCTGATCCAACTCTGACAACAGCAGTTTAGTGTTTTGGGCACGGCTTGCGGAGTGTTGATCGGCTACTCCTTCGCTGATTTCGTCTTTTGCAGTTCAAGATACTGCAATCGGCCAACATGCCACATGTAACCGGGGCCGAAACCCGCCGAACGAGGCCATGAATTCAGTGTCGCGGTCCGCAGGGAGATTTTCGCCTCGGCCGTCTTGCCTTCGACGGCCTGATTCAGACCAATATACAGATGACTGTAGAACAGCCGTGAGGCGCGTGATGAGGCGGGGATGTTCTCTGGGATCGCCTTGAGGACATCTTCCGAGGTCAGGGTGCCGTCAAACAACTGATACACTTCCCTGAATGGAGGGCGATCATCCTTTTCGTATCGCAGCAACTGGCGTCGAGCTTCTTCGCGTCCGAACGCGCGGTAGTGCGAAAAATATCGCCAGATTCCGTTTTCCCGATCCACGTTGTCGAACGAGTTGTACTTGTCGAACTGCTCCGCCGCGAGCTTTGGATGATCAGCGAAATACATCGCGATCCCCAGTCGCCAGTGGGAGGCGTCAAGATCCGGTTTAAGTTTCACCATCGCCAGATAATCGGCCTCCGCCTTTTCGAATTGTCCGAGGAACATCAACAGGTCACCACGGGCTGAATACTGATCCACAGCGTTCGTCGCTTCGGGATCGACCGTTTCTTGTTCTTTCAGTTGCTTTTCGAGTGATGCGACGACGTCGAGATTGAGTTTCTTCAATTGCTCAGCCGCTTCATCGGCGACAGCGACGGAAGAAGAAGGAGATTCGTCGGCAAACATTGCTGTGCCACATGCAAACGTCGTCAAACAGAATCCCACGGAGAATCGGAGGAACCAGGCACTCATTTGTGTACATCCAACTGCAGCGGCGGAAACGGAAACATCGCGGGCTAATGGTAGCGACGGTCATCCGACTGTGGCAAACGCAGGGTCTGTATTCTGCATGCGGGCGGAATTGAGAAGTAGCTGGACAGCTCCGGTTTTAGGGCAATGGTGAGAATCGCGACTGCCATTGGGCCTGGCGGTTCCTGCCGGGTTTCAGCGATAGGGCAGGCAATGTCAAATTCGCCGAACCTCCCAAAGCTCCGATACTTACTTAACTCAGATTGACACGAAGAACACATCCCCATTACAAGGGCAGAGTTCATTCAGGGCTGGTGGAATCGGCCCGATTTCCGAAATGTTCGATGGAGCGAACCGATGCGCCGTGTTGCAATTACTCTGGGAACTTTGCTGCTAGCCGCAGGGTGTGGGTCAGAAAATAAGGCTCCTGAGACGGGAACTGCCGGAATTCCACTGTCGATCTCCGGCACACAGAATCAAGCCACCGCAGCAAACGATGCCGCGCAAAAGACGATCGCGCAATATTCCGAGCCTGTTCTTCAGCTTCTGAAAAAGGCCAACGCGGGAGTCGTCGCGGGCAATTACGGGGTTGGAGTCGAAGCGTTGAGTCAGGCGATTGGCGTTACTCCGGATGACGCCAGCCTGTTTCGCATGCGAGCCGACGTTTACGTGCTGCAGGGAGAAAACGCCAACGCCCGTGTCGATTTCGGCACCGCCATCCGTCTCGCGCCAGGCAGCGCTGATTACTACAACTACCGAGGCTATTTCCTGATGTCGCAGGGACTTCAGAAGGAAGCACTGGCAGATTTCGACAAAGCCATTCAACTAAATCCCGCCCATTCCGCTGCCCACAACAATCGAGGACTGCTCGCGCTGACAACTCAGGCCTACAAGTCAGCCGAAGCGGATTTTTCCAAAGCCATTGACAGTGACCGCAAATTTGCCGACGCCTGGAACAATCGCGGTTTTGCGCGGATGAAATTGGAACAGAACGAGCCTGCATTGTCCGACCTGCAGCAGGCGATTCGTATCAAGGAAAACTATGTCACCGCATGGAATAACTGCGGGCTGCTCTACATGCAGCAGGAAAAGTACGACGACGCGTTGAAGTCGTTTTCACGGGCGGTGGAACTGGAACCTATGGACATGCGCTGGTTGAGTCATCACCGCGCCGCGCTGCTCAAGCTCAAACGATTCGCGGAGGCACAGCAAGACCAGACGAAGCTTGTCTGGCTGGACCAGCTGAATCAGTTGACGCAGCAGGCGACTCGCAACGCCCGAAACCCGGCTGCCTGGATTGTGCGCGGCAATCATCTGACGCGTGGCAGCCAGTACGGTGCCGCCATCCAGGATTTCACCAGGGCGCTCAGTGTGAACCCGGGAAACGCAGACGCGTTGACCGGACGCGCTGCCGCGTGGCTCGCAGCGGGCGAACTTGAGAAGGCGATGCTGGACTGCGACGAATCCATCGTCTCACAATCGACTCAGGAAGCGTACTCTCTGCGTGGCGATCTCTGGATGCGTCTGGAAAACCTCGACAACGCGATCAGCGACTTTGAAGCGGCAGGTCGCTTTGATGAAATGGTGGCCGTTGCCTACGAAAAGCGAGCCGACCAGCGACACGAAGCGGGTAAGGCTGATGACGCCAAATCAGACCACGACCGAGCTCGGGAAATCCGTGAGGCAATGGTTGATAGGAAGGACGATTCGAGCCCGCCGCTGTCAGCGGAAGGCTTTGATCCTGCACTCGACTCTGGGACGAGCAAGAACTGAGGAACCTTCCGAACAGTTCCCGAATACTATTTCGGGATCGTTCTGAACAATCGTTGTTACATCGTTCTTGCTTGTATAGACTGAGAGCCAGACCGTTACGGCTGCGTCGTGTCTCGGGTGAGAAGGGTTCCGTATGTCTACAGTCAGCGTCAACGCGATCACCGCTGAGGAATTCTTCCAATGGGTAAATCAGCCTGGCAACCGCGATCGACGGTTTGAGTTGCACGAAGGCGAGGTCCTTGAAATGCCGCCAGCAGGCAAGTACCACGGATTTGTGTGCGGTAATGTGGCGGGGATTCTGCGAAATTTTTCCATCCTGCGACGCAACGGCTACGTCTGTACGAATGATTCCGGGGTGATCGTCGGACGGGATCCCGATTCCGTTCGCGGTCCTGATGTGACGTTTTATGAGGACGACGAGACGGCTGATGATATGTCACGTCAATACGCCGAAGTCCCGCCACTGCTTGCTGTCGAGGTGATTTCTCCGAGCGATCGATTCAACTCTATCATGCTTCGCGTAACGCAACTTTTGAACCGGGGTGTGAAAGTTGTGTGGGTTGTTGATCCGGAAATGCGTGACGTCAGCCTTTGTCAGGCTGGCCAGGAGCCGAGATTGGTTTCTGGAAACGAATCGCTCAGCGGTGGAACAGCGCTTCCCGATTTCGAATGTGCCGTCAGCGAGTTGTTCGCAATTCCTCGCAAGTAGCTGGTGCTCTGTCAATGTGACGGTGAAGGACCGGTGGCCGGGGCTGGCTTGCCGGAATTGTACGGTGTTCAGGACAAAGTTATCGGGTTGCCGTGAAAATTTGCTGCGTCGCCCGTCAGCTTGATTGGCCGAATTGGCAATCTTTTCCGAGCGATCGTTAAATGTTAAGACGTGGTGAGTGTTGCGGTCTGCACTCTGTGTGAACCCATTCACAAGGACAGATCTCATGAGACTGCCAGTAATCCGGGGCCTGATCGACCGTCGCGTCCTTGTCAATTTTCGCGTGGATCCTGGTGTCCTGTCATCTATTTTGCCACCACCGTTCCGACCACAGATTGTCAACGGATTTGGCATTGCCGGGATCTGCCTGATTCGGTTGCGGCATGTTCGTCCTCGATTTCTTCCATCATGGATCGGGATCTCGTCCGAGAATGCCGCCCATCGAATTGCCGTTGAATGGGACATTGATGGCGGAATGCGAACGGGTGTCTTTATTCCACGTCGTGACACTTCGTCCCGTTTGAACGCCCTCGCCGGAGGACGCATATTTCCCGGAGTACATCGACTCGCTCGATTTGATGTGGATGAGACAGGCCACAAAATTCATATTTCCATGCGAAGCGTTGATGGGTCCGCTCACGTGCTGGTTGACGCACAGCTCAGTCAGAATCTCCCGGCGGAATCAGTCTTCGAGTCTGTTGCTGAGGTCTCTCAGTTTTTCGAGTCGGGTGCCCTTGGATATTCCCCATCATCGAAGCACGGTCAATTTGATGGATTGGAACTGCGGACTTTCAATTGGCACGTGGAGCCACTGACGGTTTCGCAGATCCAATCATCATTCTTTGACGATCGCCATGTTTTTCCTCCTGGCTCAGTCGCTTTTGACAACGCGATTCTCATGCGAGGAATCGACCACGAATGGCACGGTCGAGAGTCGCTCTGCTGCGCTACCGGATGACGACTTGCTGCATTCCTTTCCTGGCCACAGACACCGCCGGGATCAGGCAGCACTGGTTCCGAGATTCGTTCGACTTAGCATCGAGCGGAGAAAAAGTGTCGCCTTTCGCTCTGCGAAAGTTGCGGACACGCTGCTTTCGCGGAGAGGTTGAGAAAAAATCAAAAAGCAGCTTTTTTGACCTGGGTTTGCTGGTTGGCATGCGCTAAAGAGTGCCTCATGAAAACGACAAACTCTTCAGGCATCCCTGACCCCGCTTCCTCTTCGGAGACGTCG
>JBBQSE010000158.1:0-15619 GCA_038214195.1 Planctomycetales bacterium | reverse complement strand
GCCGACGGTTCGCCGGTTCACGGCATAATTCACAACACCATTCACGAACTGGCAGAGTAGTACGATTTTTCCTTTCACTTGTTCCGAGGCTCCAGCCTCGGAACACACTGCATAGGAGGCTCCTGCCTCCAGAACAAAGCGTGGAGGCAGGAGCCTCCGGACAGTGCGTTCCAGGGCTGGAGCCCTGGAACGAGGCCAATATGGATGAATAGAATTGAGAAGCAAAACATGAGCAAAAAGATCGTCGTGTTGAGCAGTGTCTTCATTGCACTCGGAGTCCTTGGTTTTTTTCTCGCAAATGCAGTCTTCAATGCGAGGGTTGCCGCGCGTCGCACACAGGACAAGTGAAGCCTGAAACAGCTTTCGTTGGCGGTCGCCAACTACAATGATGCTTACGGTCGCTTTCCCCCAGCTGTGACGAATGATGCAAATGGCCGTCCGGCTCACAGCTGGCGAATTCTCGTTCTGCCGTTTCTGGAGCAGCGGGAACTTTACAATGCGTATTCCTTCGATGAACCCTGGGATGGACCAAACAATCGTAAACTGGAGTCACGAATGCCACCTCTGTTCGCATTTGCCGGTACAAACAAGGATGGCACATCAACAGCTACAAACTTTGTCGCCATCACCGGCCCCGAAACTGTCTGGCCCCCAAGTTCAGGTATGCTCCATTCGGAAATCGGTGACGGACCATCAAACACAATTCAATTCGCCGAATATAATGGGCCTGCAATCCACTGGATGTCGCCCGTCGATCTGGAGTTTTCAACAATGAGCTTTACCGTTGGCAATCCTGCCGGAATCGACAGTCAGTATTTAACCCCGGCTGTTGCATTTGCAGATGGTTCCGTTAGGCGGCTTGACGCTAATTTGTCACCGATTGAGCTTCGATCAATGTGTACTGCGAACGGTCACGAGTCAGAAAACGTCAACGCCCACGCTGAGGAAATGGACGACGCTCGAAAGCGACCGCTCAAACCCTGAGTTGCTGGGCCATTGTCTTGTTTTTCTTGTTCCGAGGCTCCAGCCTCGGAACACACTGCATGGGAGGCTCCTGCCTCCACGCTTTGTTTTGGAGGCAGGAGCCTCCGGACAGTGCGTTCCAGGGCTGGAGCCCTGGAACGAGGGTCGCGACAAATCGTTAACAGTTCGAGCTGCGTGCAGAATATGAAATCACTCCGTGTGCTCTCGCTCATACCGCCGATGACACAGTTGAATACGCCGTATCCATCGACGGCGTATTTGACTGGTTTTCTGAGATCGCGCGGCGTTGATGCGGTGCAGGATGACCTGGCGCTGAAACTTGTGCTGCGGCTGTTTTCCGCGACGGGTCTTAAAGAGATTCGCAATCGAATCGATGCTGGCAACCAGCCGAATGCTTCAGCCAGCGTCCGTCTCTTCTGCGACGAATTTGACCAGTACCACGTGACGATTGATCGGACAATTGCCTTCCTGCAGGGACGAGATTCCACGCTGGCGCATCGCATCGTTTCGCGCACGTTTCTTCCCGAAGGTCCGCGTTTTGATGCACTCGATGTCTACGAAAGTGATGAAGACGAGGGAGATGCGCTCGCCTGGGCGTTTGGGTCTCTCGGAATGCAGGACAAAGCCCGGCACTTTGCCACACTTTACCTCAGCGATCTCGCCGACGTTCTGAGAGAAGCCATTGATTCTCGTTTTGAATTTGTCCGCTATGCCGAATCGCTCGCATCGAGTCAGCCAACATTCGATCCACTGGCGGATGCCCTGGCGGCACCGATGAACCTGGTCGATGAAACGCTGCGGGATCTGACGCTGGAATCGCTCGCACTGCATCAACCGCAACTGGTACTGATCACTGTGCCGTTTCCCGGCTGCGTTTATGCGGCCTTTCGAATAGCACAGGCGATCAAGTCGCAGCATCCCGACATCATCACTGCGCTGGGCGGCGGTTTCGTCAACACCGAACTGCGGGAACTGGCGGAACCGCGCGTGTTCGACTTCTTCGACTATGTGTCACTCGACGACGGCGAACGCCCGTTGCTGGCATTGTTCGAACACCTGCGCGGCGAACGGCCTCGGGATCAACTGGTTCGCACATTTGTCAGAACCGACAATCCGCCGACCGTGAAATACCTTCAGTGGCTGGAACCGGATGTTCCTTTTGCAGAATGCGGCACGCCGACATGGGACGGGCTGCCGATCGGCGACTACCTTTCGACGCTCGACATGCTGAATCCCATGCACCGACTCTGGTCGGACGGGCGCTGGAACAAGCTCACGGTCGCGCACGGCTGTTACTGGAAGAAGTGCAGTTTCTGCGATGTGACGCTCGACTACATCGGCCGCTATGACGCAGTGGCCGCCACGACGCTGGTGGACCGCATTGAAGCGATCGTAAAGGAAACAGGTCAGACGGGATTTCACTTTGTCGATGAAGCCGCGCCGCCGAAGGGACTGAAGGCCATGGCGGAAGAATTACTCCGTCGGAACGTCGTGATTTCCTGGTGGGGCAATATTCGTTTCGAAAAGTCGTTCACTCCGGAACTGTGCGAACTGCTTGCAGCCAGCGGCTGCATCGCCATCTCCGGTGGTCTGGAAGTCGCGTCGGATCGTCTGTTGAATCTAATGAAAAAAGGCGTCTCTGTTGCCCAGGTCGCGCAAGTGACTCGGGCGTTCAGCGATGCCGGTGTTCTGGTCCATGCCTATCTGATGTACGGTTTTCCAACGCAGACCGTGCAGGAGACCGTCGATGCTCTCGAATACGTGCGACAACTATTTGAAGAAGGCTGCATTCAATCGGGCTTCTTCCATCGGTTCACCTGCACGGTCCATTCGCCGGTCGGCAAAAATCCCGAAGAATACGGCGTGACACTGCAGCCTTTGCCTCCGATCACGTTTGCGAAAAACGACATCGGCTTCATCGATCCGACCGGCGTTGATCACGACACGCTCGGCACGGGACTCAACAAAGGACTCTACAACTTCATGCACGGCATCGGTCTCGACGCCGACATCCGCAGCTGGTTCCCTTGCCGCGTCCCGCGTTCGACGGTGCCGCGCAACTACATTCAGCGAGCACTTGCGAATGAAAAGGTGCGTCGGCGATCAAAGTCGCCATCACTCGAAGAGTGACGAATGCCTTGTGAATCGACTGCCATTGGGGGTTGGCTATCAATTCGCCATCTCTTGCACGAGTTTCAGCGGCACTTCTACGAGATACGCATGAGCCAGTCCGGCCTTTTGCTGGCCGTCCGAGTGTTCCGCAACGACGCTGATGTAGACCGGGCATAGGAGGACATCCTTCGGCTTGCGGCCGGTGAGGCTCTGGTAAGTCGGCGTAATCCGTTGCTCATAATCCTTGAAACGGTCCAGTCGTTCCTTCGGGGTTCTGTCTGTTGCCCGAATTCCGACGGCCATCATAGCAAAGCTGGCATACTGGTCAGTGTCCTTTAGATCCAACTCGAAGGTACCGTCGTCGGACTCCGCTGTCACTGCGGGTTCCTGGTCGCCAAAGCTGGGCTTTTGGAACCAAAGCTGGAAGTGGTACTTCACAGCTCCCGGTGCCGAGTAGCGCAGCTTGACACGCTTGCCGACTTCCAGCACGAACTCTTCCTGCTGTTCTACGAATCGAAACTCGGCTTCATCCTGCACCAACTCGCTGAGCGGCACTGAGTATATTTCCCCCTGGACCGCAACTTGAATTGTGCCATCCGCATCGCTGATGTGAACGGGTTGTGCCATAATTCCGCCACCCGTGCGGCGCTGGTTGTTGAGCTGGCGGCGATCGAGCAACTGAATGGAAGTTTGCTTCGCGACGTCGCCAACCCGAGGCAGCGATGGATTGGCCCACGACTGCAGACTCAGGACGCCTTCGTGATACGATAGATCGCCGGGATAGTCGCTCAATCGCTGTTGTTTCGGGATTCGGAAGTTGATGGGAAACCAGGTGCAGGCGTACGGCCCCTGTGCCATAATTTGAGTCGTGCCGCCCCTGGCGACCAGCATCTCAGGCTCAGTGTGCGGGCCGGGAGGCTGTTCGAAATGGGCAGGAAACAACAACAGTTGCGGCTTCTTCATTTGCTGATCCCAGACGACGCCGTTCCAGAGCCAGCGGTTTCCGAGACGTCCCGTGACGGGATAGGGGTAGCCCTGAATCGCGGGTTCGACGGGCTTCAGTGTTGGGATGTAGAAACAGAGATCTTCGCCCCTGGCGGATGCCGCAAGGTACTTGTCGGCGATGATCATCAGTCGATTGATGTTTTTGGGGATTGCCACTTGCTCTTCAATTTTCAATGATTCAGGGTTCAATCGCAGAATCTGAGATGGGGTCGCCTGGCCAATGGCGCGGAGGCGGGCACCTTCAGCCTGAGGATCGGCCTTTGGTTCATTGTCATAGGTGATGAGCGTCGCGTAGACGCCCGTCTTGTGCAGCGTCGCAGTCATGATCGGCCTGGGAACTTCGGTGTGACGGAGAACCGTCTTCTGGGCCAGATCGTAGATTCCGATGAAGTATGTTTTGGGATCGCTCGGCGCGTCGGATGGAAGATCTCCATCGAGCCCGTGCGACTGTCCCCAGATCACCGCGAGATCGGTGCCGCGTTCCGGTTCGATACCCGCCACCTGGAACGGCAGTTTGGAGGCGGCACGTTCGACCGAAATCTCCCAAAACCACTCGTGAGTGAATTCGCCGGATCTCGCCCGCATTCGAATTGTGTGGGTCCCCAGTTGCTGCGGCAAAGGAGTCCAGCGAAACGTGTGTCCCTCGACTGTCGGAAGATTCGGCGCTGCTGCGACAACTGTTGCGGCAGCGTCATCTTCTTCCAGCAACCAGATCTCCGAGGACACGCTGTGGGCGACCCCATTGGTTCGTTCGACGATCAGCGCGTCTTTAAAGTCATCCACGCTGATCAGCTTTAACTTTTCGTCTTCGATTTGGATCGTCGCTGGAAGTGCCTGGCCCGTGAGCAGCCCGACATCTTCGATGAAGACGATTTCCTGCTGACTTCCGACGGCGGCCGCCAGAGTCAGACGTTTCCCCGGTGGCTTCGTCTCAGCAACAGCAACAGTACTTGTAAGGATCCGTCCGTCGTCATCGATCACCGCGACCCGCTCGGTCGGGCCGTGATCGATGTGACTTGTCCGTTCGACTACGATTTTGTTTTTATCAAACTTCAGCGCAACCATCACTTCATTGCCGATCCGCAGCTTGAATGGCATCTTGAAGTCGGCCAAACTCTGGTTGCTTTTCAAGAGCACAGATGTCTGATCGGCAAGCACCACAGTGACCAGTTCCAGCGGTTTTGGCGACGGCTGGCCAGCTGGCAGCAGACCAAGCAACGGCGTCTTTTCATAGGGCAGCCAGTCGGAGTTTGGTACGTACTCGAAGTCAACATCATCGACCGGCGGCTGGAGCTGAAGTTCCACCTGCACCAACTCCCCAGCGGCGACTTTTTCCGGCGGAGATGTATTGACCAGCAGGGACGGTTCTGCCGGAAGTTTTGCGCGGGCCAAAGGGGCGATTACGAGATGATCACTGAACGTGATGACTGCTGATTCACGGTTGCTGTCTGCCTGGAAGTCCAGATACTCGGATCGAGCCCACGGAGCCAGGTCTGGCCGCCATCGAACGTCGTCGCGTTGACGCCAGTTGTTTCTGTCAAACCAGTTCGACGGCAAAGGGATTGACGCCAGGCGACGATAATCGTTCAATGATCCGAACACGACTTCAGTTTTACTGAGCCCAACAGTGACCGGTCGATCCGTGAATGCCACACGTGGAGAATAGTCGGTCACGGCGGTTTCAATTTTCATTGACGGGGTGTAAACGCCGTACTTTGCGGCGACGAAGCTTCCCATGAATGCGATTGGCAGGGGAGTAGAGCTGTGCGGATAGTCGTCAAAATAACGCCCCGGAGTGGCGCTGCCGTTCTGGAATTCATCCCATGATCCAATGAGATTGTTTTTGTTGTTAATGCGAGCATAGAGCCGTTGACCGTCCGGCGAAACGGCGACATCATAAAACTCATGCTTTGAAGATTGTATTTTTTGCTCCCGCAGTGCCAGCGGATCCTGCGCTCCCGTGAGTATGTTGACCCGCCCCAGCCGATCTGCAGATTCGCGATCATCACCGCTGCTTGCGGAATCATTCGAACGGCTGCTCTGGGTTGAGAAGTAGACATACGGATCAGCGGCATTAGAACTTCCCGCCAGGAAGTCGATAAATTCAAGACCGCTCAACTGGACTTTGCCAACTGGTTTCAAACTCTCGGCGTCGAGCAGCAATAGTTCCGCCGCGTCCTTGCCGGCGATTACGAAGACTCGGCGATCGGGCAGAGGCTTCAGGCAGACTGCAGTCGCAAGTCCCTGCGTCGGTACTTCGGCGACTGGGACCGGATTGCCCTTCTCCAGGTCATCAAGGTCATAAATCAGGATGCCTTTTTCGTCGTTTGTGATTGCAAGTCGCCCGGTCACTTCATCGTAAGCCGAAGCCCATGTTGTCGCCGGAAACTTGAAACCGTCGAGACGGGGATCGAGCTGTATTCGCACAAGTTCATACGGCAGTGGTTCGCGGGCGGGGGAAGTTGGTTCCGGTTGGTTCTTGGTAGTCAATGGCGGGAAGGCTGATTCGGGAAGCTGAGCCACCTGTTCTGGCACCGGCAGCTTTGGCACTTCTACGCCCGGAGGATTTTCATTGTTCACGACAACGGGATCATTTCCGCCGCCACGAAACAGCAGCCAGCCGATAATTCCGACGAACAATACGCCGGCAAATGCGCCTCCGCCGACAATCGCGATCATTCGCGTATTTTTAGTGTTGCCGCTGACAGGCTGAGATTCAGGCTCCGCCGCACGTTTCTTCGCTCGGGCCGCGCCGGAACGCGGAGGCAACTGGGATTTGCCGCTCCATGGATCATCAGTCGCCTCATCGTCACTCGACCATGACTCGCTCTTGCCGTCTGCCGGGCCTGAGTCGTACGGATCATGGGCGGCAGGGTCGATGCCGTCGAGCCAATCACCTTCTGGATCGGCCGCTGTCGCAGCATCGTCGATCTCCAATACCGGTGCAGGCTCGATCGGCTCAGCTTCCGGAATAAGGACAACGGACCCGCACTTCGGACATTTGATCCGCTTTCCGGCCAGCTTCTCTTTCGCGGTTATTTTATGCCCGTTGGGACATTGGACGGAGATTGGCATGTATGTTTTCGATTTCTTCTAAACCAGGTTCACGTTGAAAAGCGGAGTTTCGTCCGAGACATTCCCGGTCGAATTGCGAAGTCTCCCGCAATCGATTCCAATCTGAAGTTGATTCTTGTTAGTCTCCGCGTTGAACGCAACCGTTCGAGTCAAATGTCGGCTAAGGACGCATGCAGAAACAAAGTACGTCAGCCTTTCTAGGCTGACTCAGTGTTCTTACTGTCAGGCTGGAAAGCCTGACGTACTTTTAAGGAAGTTGTTTCTGCACGCATGCTAAGCGTCAGGTCTTGGAAATTTGGACTGCAAGGCAATGAGCGACCACAGCAACGCACCGTCAACGAGTGACAATTCAGGGCACCGCCCGCTGTGGTCGCAATCACTGCTCGTGGGTGTCGGCATCGCTGTGAGCATTGCGATGCTTGGCTCACTGCTGCTTATGGTTGTGTGGTTCTTCAGCGGTGAACGCCATGTCGCCGACAAGTCTCCCGATGTACCTCCGCCAAAATCGGTGGCGATCCGATTCGATGACGTGCAGACCGTTGGCGGTGAATCGGCGGAACTGAACCTAATCCGGTTCGACGACGTCCCGACGATTGGCGGAAAGTTGCCGAACTCAACGCCACAGCCGTCAAAAGGCCCCGAGTCCACCGAGGAAAAACCTGAAACATTCGACCTGCCGTTTGTCATCAAGGGCTGCGCGCCTTCGACGGATGGGCGACATGTTGTGGTGTGGGGATATGATCGAAAGATCGAGCCGGTACCATTCCTTTCTTCCGCCAGCGAACAGAGTCCGCAAGAGACCCGGTTGGCTTTGGTTGAAATGACCACAAGAAACGTGCTCGCGACACGGACGATTGGTGCCGTCATCAGACAGATCGATCTGAACGCGACCGGCGCGTATGTCACGGCCACTGAACTGGCATCAGAACACAAAATGACGGTCCTCCGTCTCTCGCCGGAAGATCTGAAGACTCTTGACCGGGCCGACATTCTGCCGGGAGCGATCATGTCCATCGCGGATAAGTATCTGGTGTCCAAACGTCCTGACGACCGTGTCAGCAAAAAGTATGCACTGCCAGGACTGGAGCCTGTGGAAGCGGATACCCTATCGGGCGGCCGCCGAGAGTCTTACGAACTGGCGCGGCGATTGGCCGACGGCTGGCTCCTCGATGGAGTCTTATGGGACGAAGCATTGGAGACTCCGCGACTGCTGTTGTCGCTGCCGGATTTTCAGTCCGTGCCGCAGCCTCAATCGCGGACTGATGGGATTGTCACTGTGCCATTCCTGCAGGGCTTTGTCATCCACGCGCCGGGTGGCCAGCCGCCTGGAGCATCAGACTGGCGGCTCGAACGTCCACGCTATTCGCCGGATGTGCCAGCGGTTCTGACGGTCACCAGCAACCGCGGCAAGACGAATCTGAATTTCTTCGAACTGGGCTCAGATAAGCTCGTGCGCAGCTTGTCGATGACAGCGAGCTTCAATGAGCAAGCCCGCGTTGTGACTGCTCCGGGCTGGATCTTCCTTACATTGAATACGGGGACGTACGTGATTCCCGCGCAAACCGAGAAGGCTCCGATTTCTGTTCCGTTCCACATTGAATCGCGGCAGCCGATGCTGGTGATGTCTACAGCCGAGCCAAATCAGGTTCGCTACCAGGCAAAGGATGCGACGAAATTTGAACTTGAGATTCCCGGTCTGACGAACGACGAAGCGAGCTTCCGACAACAATCGCGCACGGGTGAGTTCAATATTGACGCGGTCGTTGACGTCCAGTCGCTTGTGAAAACCATGCAGCAAGCAGCCAATCATGATTTCAGTAACACGAAGGGAGACGTTTCGGCGTGGGCTAAAGCCTATATCGCTCGTGTCACTCCGCAGTTTGTCCGCCTGACCGGACGCGAACCGGTTGGCGTGCCGCTGACGCTTGATGCCTATGTACGAGCGTATGGCAGCGACCTTTCCGTGGCCGTGCTGCATCATCTTTATTTTGTCGAAGTACCAATGGCGGAGTTCGAGAAGCATGCTCGCCCGTCGCCGCCGCCTTTGGTTGCCCGACGCGAGCAAGATTCACCGCCACAGGTCCTCCAAAAATCGGAGCCAACACAACCAACACCCAAGCTGGACATACGGAACGAACGCGTGCGAATTTGGACCGACACGCAGGGCCGAACATTGCAGGCTCAGTTTGTCGAGGCCATGGATGATGTCGTGATCGTCATCGATTCCGACCGCCGAAGACTGCGACTTCCGTTGAACCGTCTCAGCGAGTCGGATCGCGTCTGGGTTGCTGCGCAGCCCGCAACACAAAAGGATCCTACAGGAGACAAGCAATGATTCGCATGATCACATTGGCATGTCTAACGGCAATCATCGGAGTCGCATCTCCGTCGATTCGTGCTCAGGACGCTGCGCCGGCTGCGGACATCACCGCCATCGAATTGCCGTTTGTCCCAACTCATGTTGCGATGTCGGCGGACGGAACAAAGGTCGTTGTGTGGAACATCTCCAGCCGACCGACCGATTCTCAGAATCTGGCTGTGGTGGACGTCGAGAGCCGCAAACTGGTCGCTCAAAAAATTTGGCCGACGCAGCTGTTCGATGTGGCCGTGGGCGAGGACGTCTATGTCGCCGACGAAAAAGCGATCAGCCGTTTATCTGTCGATCGGCTGGAATCTCAGGCTGTCTTTGAAACCGCTGCAGCAGGTGCATTCCCAAATCACCAATCGGGACTGAGACTGATGCTAGTCGATAGCCAGAAACTCTCGGTGGGACCACGGACACGACTTGCCCTGCCCGGACTGACCCTGATGGAAAACTACGATCACGACGTCAACGAGACTGCAGGCTGGCTCGACGGACGCTGCGGTTTTGGCTGGATCTCCGAAGGCGTGCTGTGGGACAGTGCGATGTCAAAGCCGCTACTGCTGGTCTGGCCGTACGAATTCGAGAGAAATCCCTACTCTTTCTCGAACAGAGCACCCTACGAGTTGACGCCTGCCGTCGGCACGTGGCACCCGTTTCCAACAAGACTCAGCAGCCACCCCGGACTGTCACTTCTCGCCTCCGCAACGTCGCCCGACATCGCAGCGACACTTGGAATTATCGAAGACGACAACGGCTTTCATCTTGCCAGCTTTCGGCTCGACAACGGCAACTACATCGCCAGTGTGCCGATCATTGTGAAAGACTCAAAGCCTGACAACGAAGCAGGCGCGCCGGGAAACGTCAGAAGACCGGTGAGGCAGCAACGTTCCCGCAATGGAAAATCGCCAACTGTTCCCAATGGAATCGCTGCGGGCGGAGACTTTTTCGCGATTCTGTTGCTGGATCGTCTCCATATTGGTCCGCTTAAACCCCTGCGCGGGGACCCTGCGGCGATTCCGTTTCATATCGTGCCGCGACAGAGCGAGTTCTTATTGTCCACGGACGAACCAACGACGGTGAGCTATCAAGCAACTGGGGCAACTCAGTTTGTGCTTTCCAGTACGAAGCTCGGGCGAGACGGCAAGCGGTTTGAAGCCAAATCAGAGAGCGGCGAATTCACGCTGTCGATTGGGGACTTGCTGGACACGCTCGTGGGGGCCGCGGCGATCGTGGTGACCAACCAGAACGAGGCGCGTAATATACACGACAATCACGGTCGCGCGGAATTTTTCGCCGGTCCGTCCCGGGCTGCGTTTCAGCGACTGTTCGGTCGTGAAGCCCACGGCGTTCCGTTGCCGATCGATATCGAAATCACCGCTCACGGGACTGACTTCGAGACTGCAGTCCTGCGGCACGATATGTTGTGTGAAATACCGCTGGAGCAGTTTGAGGACGCTCTGGATCAGCGGTATCCGCACGATCAGAATCCATGGAAGAAACCACAGCGCGTCTTGGATCTGACGAATTATCCCGCCACCGCCGCTCCGCCAGTGGGGGAGGACGAACTGACTACATGGATTCAGCGTCTTTGGACGAATCCACATTCGAAACTCACCGGCAAAGAACTTCGCGACGCGGCACTCCAGGCGAAGAAGGCCGGCGACGCGAGGTTGCATGAACAATTCGTCAAATCGACGTCAAAACAGGATGATCGGGTATGGAGTTATACTGACGGTGGCAAGACAATTGCGTCGCTTGTCCGTGTCTTTGCGGGCCAGGTAACGTTGCGGAGTCGGATTGGAGGGGAGTTCACCGTCGATGACTCAAAGTTCAGCGAAGCCGATCGCGAATTTTTGAACAACGCGGCGGAACGGATCTCGCCGAACGACAGCGACGAGTGGCGTGAATTCGCGATCTCTGAATGTGTCAACCGGATCAATCGATTTCATGATCGCCACGGGGCATACCCGCCCCGCGCGGTGACCGACGATCAAGGCCAGTCACGACTCAGCTGGCGCGTGTTGCTGTTGAGGGAACTTGGTTATATTGAACTGTTTGCTCTGTTCCACTTCGATGAACCGTGGAACAGCGAACACAATCGCGAGTTGATTCAGTTCATGCCCGACGCCTTCGCCCTCCAATCTGATCTGGCAGATAAAGGTCAGACCACGCTGCTGACGATTTCGAGTCCCGTTTCCGTTCTCCCGACCAATGGTGTGTCGAATTCCAAGACGTTTAGCGGCGAGATTCTTGCCACTGTAATCTTCGCAGAGGCTGCTCCTTCGCGGGCGACGGAATGGACGAAACCAACGGACCTTGAACTTTACGAATTTACCGAACCGGTGTCGCTCGTTCACTCCCGCGATGGCAAGGTTTTGGTTGGACTGCTCAGCGGTCAAACGCTGTTGATTCCGGCCGACACGCCTCCCGATGACTGGCGTTACGCAGTCAATTACGGAGACGGTCGCGTCGATCCACACGCCATTGGCCACCCGCCGGATTCACAGCGTTGAGCAAATTTCCGAACGTCCGGCCGCCGCAGACCGGCAATACTTGCCGGTGAACGCAGCAGTCGTTGTCGAAGCGGAAAGAAATGGATATTTTTGACGGAATTTCCTCATGGTGGGGTCCATGAGGTGTATGTGCCAGGCTGGCTGTCCCTGTACTCTTCACCCAACCAATGCACAAGTGACAGAGCACGAGTCACTGCCTTTCCAATTGATCCGCGACACGACCGTTGCAGGATCGCAGGAACAGACGCCGCCAAGCTTAAGGAACCACTGCCGCGATGAAACTTTCAGCAATTGCAGCCCTCCTTCGCCAATCATCCGGACTTGCAAAAACAAATCGTCGCCGGAATCAGCACTGTCAGACGCAGGTGGCGTGCGTTTCGGTGGAGTTTTGTGAACCAAGAGTTCTGCTTTCGGCGACCGGCGACGATCATGTCGATCTGCCGGGCCCTGATGCAACAGTCGTCACGGTGGATCCCGTGAACTCTTCGCTGACGTTAAATGGAGTCATTGACGGCATCAATGATACGGATGTGTTTCAGTTTGACGTACCGGTGAATTCATTCGCAAGGTTCCAGTCGGATCCGCCAGGCCCGTTGGGGCAACCCTCTCTAAGTGCGATGAGTTTTTCCGGTGGGTCATGGATTGAAGCGGACCAAAATTCGTCGAATGTGCTGCCTGCAGGGAAATGGTTTGTGCGGGTCAGTGGAAACCCTTCGCTTCAGCAGGGAGAGTATGCGGTCCGTCTCATCCTTGAGGCCGGTCTGGAAGATGATCACCCGGATGTTTGGGGTCCGGACGCGACCGTCGTCCCGCCGGGGCCGATTGATACACCTTTGACATTTAGCGGTCGCCTTGGACATATCAATGACAAAGACTTCTTTCAGTTTCATCTCGACCAGGCGGCACAGTTGATCTTTGAATGGAATTCGGTCGATCAGTCGCATCATGGGGAAGTCGCAATTTTCGATGCGATCGGCAGGCAGGTGTCAGGTTCTGGGCCAGGATCGCCTGAGTTGTCCAATGGGGTTTCATTGACTGCTGGGCAATGGTGGGTGATGATCAGCGGCAATCCGTCGTTTCAATCAGGGGATTACTCAGTGCTTGGTCGCCTGGATGACTACCCGGATGCGCCGACCGATGTGCCAGGCCCAAACTGGCAAATCATATCGCCAGATTCCAGCGTCACGGGGCATCTTGAAACTCCCAACGATGTCGATGTGCTGCGATTCGAAGTGACTCAGCAGTCCGACCTGCACTTGCCGACTCCACCTGGCGTTCAAGCGATCGTGACTGATTCTTCCGGCAGAGTCGTGACGCTGAAAGACGACAGTGTTCGCCTGGCCCCCGGCGTGTATTTCGTCAGTGTGAAGGCGGCAGGTGTTCCTGTTGCTGACTCTTCGTATTCACTCAATGCGTCTCTGATGCCGGTGTTCCTGCCGGCTGTCCAGGTCACCGGAGGAATCGGGCCATCGATCGACCGCACGCCAAATCTGATCTGGCAGCCTGTCGAAGGGGCCACATCTTATGACGTCTATGTTGGCGTGACGGGCGATTCGAAAGCCGTATTTCGTCAGACAGGAATTACGCAGACGTCTTTCGAGGTCCCCGTCGATCTGAAGGATGGCGACTATACGGTTTGGGTCAAAGCCCTGTTGCCCAACAATCGTCGCTCAGTGTGGGGCAATGGATTTTCGCTCAGGATCGGTGCCGCACCGCAGTTTACCGGCATTTCAGCCGCGACAGGCGATGTGTCATGGATTCCTGTCGCCGGAGCGACGCGGTATGAAGTTTGGCTGGGTAAGGTCGATCCGAAAACAGGCGCACGCACGCGACTGCTGCAGGAATCGACGACGGAAACGACTTGGACGATTCCAGGCAGCGTCCCGGGTGGAAACTACGGAGTGTGGGTTCGCTCCGTGCGAGAGACGGCAAACAGCAAAGATCACTTCTCCAAATGGAATGACGGTGAAATCTTCAAATTGGCCGACGTTGTTACCGCGCCCGTGATCGACAACTGGAAGTTGACGCAGTATTTCGATCCGTCTGTTGCAGACGCCGGCGGCTTAACGGATGCCGCTGCGGTGATCTCAATCGGACAGGCACCAGGCCCAATTTTCGAAAACAACAGTCTGTTATTGCACAGTGGCGATCTGTTTCCACAATACGTTATCGAGACGAGCTACGAATTCCGAATTATTGACGTGGAAAGCGGCGCCACCCTGTTGACGCGCAGAGCTACGGAGACCTTGGATTTTCAGTCGGATCCTGTCATAGGGGTTCGACTGGTGAAGTTCACGTACGTGGTGATTTCATGGGAGGATGCGAACCTCCTGAATGGTCGAGACACAGCGGTGCAGGTTCGCACGAAATATTACCTGGATCCCACGGAATTTTTCTTTCTGGTGCCGATGATTCCCCGCGCGAGTCAGTGGTCGGCACCATTTCCAATCGCTGTTGGATACTCGACTGGTCATATCTCATCTCAAGCGAAGACGGCTTCCGGACTGCCAATTCTGTCCTGGCCCGTTGCGCCAGACCGCGTCGTCCTCGAGCCTGTTGTTCTATCCAATCGCGATCCGTTTCGAGCTCTGGAATATGGTGGTCCACCTCGTGAATTCAACACATGGACGGCCCGTTACGATGTCTGGATTGATGACGCATTCAGCGGAGCACAGGTAGTCCGCGAATCATCTCTGTTAACGAATCAATTAAGTGTCCCCAACAATCTTGCTCCCGGCGTCTATGCGGCCCGTGTCCGGGCGACCTACGCTGACGGGACCGTGGCATTATGGTCGCCCGCGTACAAGTTTCAAATCATGTCCGTCCCTGTAGCGATCACCGGAGGCACAGTACCGACCGTTGACGCAACTCCAAACATTTCCTGGCAGCCAGCCCCTGGCACTGCCAGCTACGAAGTCTGGATCGGCCCAAAAGGCAGCCAGACTCCCACGTACCGCGCGACAGGCCTGACATCGACGCAGCACCGCGTGGCCACGCCACTGAATCCCGGCAGCTACGAGGTCTTCGTCCGCGCTCATCTGCCAAATGGAGCGGTCTCACACTGGGGCGCGCCAACAGCTTTGCAAATCGGAACACCACCGGTCGTGACGCTCACGGGACGAACTGTCTCATGGAAAGCAGTCAACGGCGCGACGCGTTACGAACTGTGGGTAAATCGCATCGACGATCAGGGAAAACTTGTCGCGGCCAAAGTCATCAGCGACGACCAGATCGTCGGCACATCGACGACGCTGCCCGCTCAGACCGGAAAATTCCGCGTCTGGATTCGAGCGATCCGCAATGAGGCTGCCGGGACGTATTATTCGAACTGGAGTCGGGCAATCGAAGTCTGACGCTATTCCGATACGACCCCGGAAGCTCCTCGCACGGCCTTCACTGCGGTTCGAGTGACAAGCATCAGCAGTGTTTCGTCGTCGTCAACTTCATTGTCATCATCGACTGGCTGGAGGATTGGGAGCGGGTCGAAAGATTGCCATGCGGGCATGGCGGAGAAGAATGCCGTCAGCAGTGAACCTCCACGCAGAATCCAGATAACATAGCCCAC
>JBBQSE010000157.1:0-15707 GCA_038214195.1 Planctomycetales bacterium | reverse complement strand
GTTTGTTTTTGAGGGCTTGCTTGATCCGTAGGCTTTCTTCGACGGAGTAGAGGCGGCTTCGAAGTGCTGTCGGGCCACAGAATCGTCGCCGCGTTCGCGGGCGGCTTCGCCTTCCTGTTGGCAGACGATGCCGATGTTCTGCGCGGCGTTGCCGAGGCCGACTTGATCCTGCAATTGCACGGCCAGTTCGCGGGATTTCTCGTACCACGCCCGCGCTTCAGCCAAGCGACTGGCGTTCAGTTCAACCACGCCAAGGTTGTTGTAGATCTGCATCATTCCCGCATCATTGCCAGCCTTCCGAAAACGCTGCAGCGCTTGCTGGTAAGCACCCATGCGTAAGTCTTGGGGCATAACTTGGCGAGCGGTGGGTGTCAGCCCACCGAGTTACCCGCATTTGACTCGGAGGGCTTACGCCGCTCCGCTCGCCGGGGCTGAGGCGACCGGGGACGTCACTCCCCCTGATTGTGAATCCTGCGATTATGCCATTTAACTTGTGCATGGATGCTTAGAGGCGAATGGCGCGGTCGAGTTGATTGCGATAAGCGGCGAGGATACCTTGATGCTGGAGGGTCATTCCTTCCAATTCCTTGTCTCCGGCCTGGCGGGCGGCGGCGAGGGCCAGTTCGTAGCGGGCATCGGCCTCGTCGTAGCGGCCCGCATCCATGAGGATGCTGGCCGTGCGTCCGTGTCCAGCGGCAGCATTGCGATGGTCGCCTTGCGTTTCACGAATCTTCAGTCCTTTTTCCGATATAGCCAAGGCTTCGTCGTGCTGACCGGCGCTGCTCAAGGCATTGGCCAGATCGCCCATTGTGACGGAAAGGTTTCCAAGTTCGCTTGCCGCCTTGGCGTGATCGGACGTGGCCAGCAGTTCTTGCCAGCGCTGACCGCTGGAGCGTTCCACCAGGGACTCCCATAGGCCGATGGCTTCTTGCAGGAACGGAATGGCTTGGGTTGAAACGCCGCATTGATTCAACACACTGCCCAGGTCCCTAACTGTGAGCGCCAAATGAAATGCGGGATCGAATTCCGTGGTGTGTCGGAGGCGTTCGACGAGGGCGTGCAGTTTGGCCACCGCGCCTTGCGGATCGCCTTGGGTAAACAGCGTAAATGCGTGCTGCTGTTCGTAGGCGGCGGCTTCTTCCGTGAAGCCCGCTTGGGTCACCGCGTCTCGCAGCCACTGCACCCAGGCATCCAGTTCGCGAAGCCGGCCGGACCTCTCCAGATAGTCGCGAAACGTCTGCCCCAGCGCCGCAGCGGCTGGATACTGCTGGTCAGCTACGGCCCAGCGGACGGCTGTGCGGTAGTTGGTCTCCTCGCGGTTCAGAATCTCCAGGGCGGCCCGTGATTGCGAGCCGTTCAGCATGTTGTCCAGCATCTGCATCATGGCGACATAGACGCCGATGAATCGCTGTCGCGTTTCTTGCTGTGCCGAGAGACTGCTGTCGGCCGAGGCGATGGCTAGGGTGGGGTGGAAACGCAGGAACGGACGGCCAGCGATCTGGATGTCGTCCTCCAGACGCAGCAGGGCGATCCCCTGCAGTTCAACACGGATCGGTTCCCACGCTTCCGGTGCGATCTGGCTCACGGCGAGCAGATTGCCCTCAAACACGCCGCCGCTGAACAGGCCGAGCCACGGGAGTGCTGCGCGGGCTTGCTCACTGAGATGGCGGCGGGAGAATTCCAGCGAGGCCAGGAGCGAACGGTTGCGGTCCTGGTCCGAGTCCTGTTGCATCGTTTTCAACAAAGAACCAAAGTCCGCTCGGATCTCCTCCGGTGTCATCTTTTTTAGGTGCGGACCGACCAGTTCCAGCGAGAGCGGATGATCGGCCAGATCGCGAAGGAGCGGTTCCAGTTTGTCCCGAGTCAGTCGCGGATCGTCCAGCGACTGGCCGTCTCGTTCCAGGATGCTGTGCAACAGCCACAGACTGTCGGGCCGCGCCAGTCCGTGCAATTCCGTGCGACTGGCACCCGGCAGACCGGTCTCGCCCGGTCGGCAAGTGACCAGCAGGCAGCCGCGACCGGGGCCAGTGGTCAGATCGTGAAACAACTCCGCCAGCCGCCGCCGTTCTTCGTCGCTGTAAGGCGAAGCGTCCGCCAATGAAATCAGCCGCCACGCGCTAGCGTCCGGTTCCGTCGCGTCCGGTTGCACGTCAGGCGATTCGGTGTCGATGGATTTCTGGGCAGAACCGGGGGCTAGCGCCCGGCGGCTGATTGGGTTGGTGTTGTTTGTGTTGAACTGCGGCAATGCGCTTTCGTAATTGTCCCAGACCATCAACACGTCGCGTTGCTGGAAGAACTCGATCGCCCTCCGCCGTTGCTCGACGGCTGGACGCTGTTCGAACTTTGGACCCTCGCAGTAATTCCCCAGCACCTGCACCACTCGTTCGGCACTGACGAATTGTTCGAAACTGATGAAGCAGGCTCCGTCGCGAAACAAACCGCTGCGAGTCCACCACGCGGCGGCCTCGGAGGCCAACGTCGTCTTGCCCATGCCGCCCATCGCGTGCAACACAATCCCACGGCGTCGCCGAAACTGGCTTTCCAGATCGTACAACTCTTTGGCTCGCCCCTGAAAACCGTACAACGGCGGTCGCGGGAAACATCCGGTCTGACCTCGTTCAGGCGGCGGACGAAAGCCACGCCGCCGCCGTGCGTCCTCAGCATCGGCCGAGCGAATGTACGATGCCAGCTTCGCCGCGTTGTCGGTGTCGTTCGCGGGATCGGTAAAGTCCACCCACAGCAATTTGTTCAGCTTGGCAGGCAGCTTGAGCGACTCGAACTTGATGGGGATCAGTCGGTCATCGTTGGGATTCAGTTCGCGGTGTTTGTCGATCTCCCACGCGACCCACTTGGAATCGAGCGCCGGCTGGGAACCAACCACAATCGTGAAGCGACTGTCGCGGATGCCGGTTTCGCACTGCGGCTCCAGGTGGCCTGGACCACATTCCCACTGGTCCAGCCACACGCGCAACCCATGCTGTTCGACCAGCATTCGGGCCAGCGCTTCGACACGGACCGAATCGGCGTGGTTGTGACTGAGGAAGACGTCGTACTGCCGCACGGATTTGCGATTGCCAATGTCCGCTGGCAGCAACCCCATGTCCGGGCCGCGTTGATACAAGTGCGGCAGGAACCAGTCCTTCAGAATGATCGTGCGACCTTGCGGTCCGTATTCAATCCAGCGGGCGTTGGCGGAGACCAGCGCGCTGCGGCCATTGGCGACCGCCTGGCCAATCGTCGCGCCGCGTACCAGTTCGCGATAGAATCGGTCCAGCAGGATCTTTGCGGCCTCAACATGCACAGCGTGACCCATTGACAACACGCTGCCCACGCCGGACAGGATCAGCCGCGGCGCGACCGAGCGAAACACGGCCGTTTTGCCGACCGTGGCACTGCGACAGGCTTCCAGCACAACCAGCGGAATCCGATATTTGGCCAGCAAGTCGCCCAGCCGATCGGCGCGGACCAGATCGGTTCGCGAAGTGCCAGAGGCGTCATCGGGCTGTTCAAAACACAACGCGCCGATCTGCGCTTCGGGCAGATACGTGCCATGTCCGTCGAAGTGTACGACGTGGTACGGCTCATCAGCCGCCTGACCATCGCGAAGCATCTCTTCCATGCGGACCAGCGTCGGCGGGCGGCAGAAGTCCAGGCGAACGTCTTCGCTCAACGGATCGATTGCCGTCATCAGGGACCTGGTGGTCAGGCGAGGGTCGATGAAGCCGGTGTCCGCCGGGCGGCTGACGATATACAGCATCCGCAGCGGCAGTGGCAGGGGACGTCGTTCAGTTTCCTTCGGCAGATCCAGTTGCCGCCGCACCGAAACGCGAAGGGCCAGACTGCCGGCATCATCGGCCATCAATTCCCACGGCAACCGCAGCAGGGACGATTGATCGGTGGCGATCGTCAGCTCACGCGGTTCGGGGCCATCGAGCAGTTCCCTGAGCAGCCCTTGATTTTCCGACGCGGAAAACAGGGCGTCGTGCAACCGGCGTCCCCAAGCTTGAAGTTGGCATTCAATGTCCCGAGCACGCACGACCGCTCCGCCGTCGGGGAGGTCCATGTACTCTTCGAGATACCAGCGGAGATTTTCGTAGTCATCGTCGGTCAGGAACGGCGTGAAGTCGCCAGGGACGCCTTTCGGGTTCCCTTCCGCGTCGGTGAAGTGAATCTGGAAACGATCTTTGTCAGCCGGACTGAAACGGACGCGGATTTCCGATGTCATGGATTATGGTCCTGACGCCAGGCGGGAAGGTGAGGTTGGATGCAGGATATCGATTGCAGGTGAGAACGCGAGTCATGGCAGGGATTTGACCTGCGTGACTTGGTGCGAGACAATGGCATTGGAATTGTTTTCGATTTCATTTCGCCGGGGGAAACGCAACACGGGTTGCCGCCCGGTGGTGCCTTGGGATCGTGCGACCTTTTATAGTCGCCTTTCGCTCCGCGAAAGCAGCGTTTTCGCAACTTTCGCAGAGCGAAAGGCGACACATTTTTCCGCTCGGTGCCTGTTTTTTTTTTACAAGAGACATGGCGCGGGCAGCATTCCGACGCAGCATGTGCCAACAGCACATCGAATGATTCAACATGTTTCAATTCCTTGCCATGATGCAGGCCGGTGGCCGCCGTTTGTTTCCATTTCAGGTATTAAAAGTATGACGACACGCACGATTCTGCTCGCCACGGCAGTCATTTCACAACTCATTTGCATTCAGACACTAGACGCGGATCAACCCGATCGGCCAAACATCATCGTGATCCTGTCGGATGACATGGGATATTCGGACATTGGCTGTTACGGCGGTGAAATGCAGACGCCGGTGCTGGATTCACTGGCACAAAACGGTCTGCGGTTTACACAATTCTACAATACGGCCCGGTGCTGTCCGACGCGAGCCTCGCTGCTGACAGGTTTGTATCCGCATCAGGCTGGGATTGGCTGGATGATGAATGACAACGGCCACGATGGTTATCGAGGAGAACTCAACCGGCATTGTCGAACCATGGGAGAAGTCATGCAGTCGGCTGGTTACGGCACGTATGCCGTCGGCAAGTGGCACGTGACAAAAGCCGTGCATCCGGACGGGCCGAAAGACAACTGGCCGCTGCAGCGCGGGTTTGATCATTTTTATGGCACGATTCACGGAGCGGGCAGCTTCTTCGATCCGAACTCGCTGACCCGCGACAATACGCAAATCTCACCGTACGCCGACCCTGAATACCAGCCGGAGACATATTACTACACGGATGCGATTAGTGATCACGCCGTGAAATTTATTCAGGGGCATCAACAGACGACTCCTGACCGGCCGCTGTTCATGTACGTCACGTATACGGCCGCTCATTGGCCGATGCACGCATTGCCGGACGACATTGAAAAATACAAGGGACGTTTTGACGCAGGTTACGACCAGTTGCGGAAAGAACGCCTGGACCGCATGAAGGCACTGGGCGTGGTCTCGGCCGATACTGAACTGTCCGACACGGCGGAAGACTGGAGCAAGGTGACTCACCGCGAATGGGAGTTGCGTTGTATGGAAGTCTACGCGGCGATGATCGACAGAATGGATCAGGGAATCGGAAAAATTCGGTCGGCTCTGATGGAGACGGGGCGATTCGACAACACACTGATTCTGTTCATGCAGGACAATGGCGGTTGCGCGGAAGGACTGGGGCGCAATCCAGGGAAAAAATTGACCAAACGAAGTGCCGCCGCAACGCTTGCGCCGATGAAAGCCGATGCCCTGCAGTTCGACATGATTCCGAAACAAAGCCGTGACGGCTTTCCTGTGCTGCAGGGGCCGGGCGTGCTGCCGGGGCCAGCAGATACATACATTGCTTACGGTCAGGGCTGGGCCAACGTTTCGAACACACCGTATCGGGAATACAAGCACTGGGTTCACGAAGGCGGCATCAGCACTCCGCTGATTGCCCACTGGCCCAAAAGTATTTCCCGCCGGGGACAGCTTGAACATCAGCCGGGGCATCTCATCGATATCATGGCAACGTGCGTCGATGTGAGCGGCGCGAGTTATCCTGCGGAACTGGACGGCACGGCGATCACGCCACTCGAAGGCCGCAGCCTGGTGCCCGCGTTTGGAGGCAAGTCCATCGAGCGAGAAGCCATTTATTGGGAGCACGAAGGAAATCGCGCGGTGCGTCAGGGATCATGGAAACTGGTTGCAAAGAACGCGGACGGTCCCTGGGAATTGTATGACATGGCAAAGGATCGCGCGGAACTGCATGACGTCGCGGCGAGGCATCTGGGAACAGTTCAGGAACTGTCAGCTCTCTGGCAAGCCTGGGCCGAGCGGGCCAACGTGTTGCCATTGACGCCGTATTGGGCGAAGTAGGCGGAGAAACTTAATGGGAAGAAAAATTCAGACGCTCACAGGGTGATGACCTGTCTCGCAGTGAGGCACCAAATATCGCCGACAAGTCGTTTTCCATTAAAGCGAGCGGCAGAAACCGATTTACCAACAGACGCCCGGCTTCTCCAGGAAGCCGGGCTTCTTTGCGGGTATGACACCATCTGCCGCTCGCCTTAGCGACCGCCGCTGGACTGAGTGGCAGCAGCGGCTTTTTGATAATTCTGAGTGAACTGGTCCATTGACATTTTTTGTGCTGGAATGCCCGCCTGTTCGAACATTCCACGAATCCGACGACTGTCTTGAAACTCATCGGTATCAACGAACCCGTCCTGGTTCCGGTCGTATCTGGCGAAGGACTGTTTGGCCTGTTCCGCAACATCAGAGCTGCCGCCGCTCCAACGACTGGAACCGTTGTTTTGATCCTGACCTTCGTTGTTTCCGCTTGACACATTTCCGGTCCGCGACTTTGGAGTAGCACTGACAATCGTCAGTTTTTCGACACGGACGGCCATTGCTGCGTTTGTTCCGGCAGCAGCGGCTTCCGCAGCCTTGAGTTCTTCCGGAATCAGAAAGCCGTCATGGTCCGTATCGTATTCGTCGAACTGATCAAGCTGAGTACGACGTGCCAGCATCCACTCATCCAGGCCCAGTTGTCCGTCAAAGTCGGTATCGACTTCTGAGTAAGCAGGTGGCAAAGTCAGCAACAATGAAGGCTTTGGTTTCATCTTGTATGGTTTCAGGACGATTTTCGGGCTGGATCCATTGGAACTCGAACCGCCATTATTATCGCTTCCGCCATTGCGAGGATCAGTACTGCCTCCGCCGCTGAAGCCGGATCGCATGGTATTTCGCATGTCATCGACACTCATCCCCGCCTTCAGATCGACACCTCTCGCTTTCATCATATCCCGCACGAATGACGGCATGCGGTCAAGTTCATCCTGATCAATTATTCCATTGCCGTTTGTATCCATCATCGAGCGACCACCGCCGGGAGGACCGCCACCGAAGCCTCCTCCGCCGAAACCTCCTGGAGGTCCGCCGCCAAAGCCACCACCGCCGCCAAATCCACCGGGAGGTCCACCTCCGAAACCGCCTCCGTCTCCGCCGAAACCACCCGGTGGACCACTGCGTCCGCCAGAGTCACGACTTCCACGGTCTCCACGGCTTCCGCGATCACCACGGTCCTGCGAATGTGCCATAGATCCGATTGCACTTAAAAGGAGTCCAGCAACGGACGCGGTAACAAGGCAACGAAAAACGTTCATTTTGCGGACTCCGTTTAAGCAACGACTGTCGCCGAGAAACCCCGGCGATGAATCGTAAACACCAGCAAGGATACCAGCGATTCGTATTCTTTTGGTATTTTTCCAGACTCTTTCCACCATCTGCCGGGTTTGTGCCCGGAGATCCGTGTTTTGCCAGATCAAACTGATTTGATAAATGCGGTGGAGCTTCTCAAAACAATCGGCATCTCTCAACCGTTAATGTCTTCCTAATCTTCCGATAGTTGCCGCATTTAAGCGAATCAACCCACTGAACCGCTGAAAACGGCAGGGCTTTACCGACAATACAAAAACGGGATCATTCATCCCAGTCTACCCATTTTATGAGCGTGAACAGAATTACAGGTACGTGTTGGGATCTGTTGCTGCAGACAAGATTCCAAGACTTGCAGGAACGCCAAATGAGCATCCGTCCTCGAAATCTTCGAATACTTTCAATTGCATTGGCTTGCAGCGTCCTAACCCTTCTGCCTCATTCGGTCTTTGGTCAGGCACCTGTCGGTACGGAAGTCGATCTGTTGCGTCAGGAAGACGTCCTGCAACAACTCGGACTGACGGAAACGCAGACTGAAAAGATCGAAGAGGCGTCCAAGTCCGGGAGCGTGCCGAGAGAATTCTTTGCGCCGTACCTTGAAAGGATGAAAGGCAAAACGGAGGAAGAGAAAACGCAGATTCGGGATGAGATGAATTTAGCAGTGCTGAAGGCGAAAAACGACTCCGGCGTGCAGGCTCTGGTCGTTCTGGACAGCCGTCAGCTAAAACTATTGAGATCGATGTACATTGCCAAAGCGGGAATAAGAGCGTTGACGGATGCTCGTATGGCTGCGGACTTGGGATTGACCGACGAACAGAAGACTCAACTGACGGAGTTGAATACGCAACGATCTGAGGCGGCGACGCAGTTGGGATTTAGTGCGACTGACGAACAGACAGCGGCGTTTAAGAAGGAATGGGAAGAAAAATTTCTGGCGGTCCTGAATCCTGAACAAAAAGGAACGTGGACCGTTCAAAGTGCTGCCAGCGCAGCGCTTCAGCTTCCGGTGACAGCGATTGCTGGTGATTCTGAGACCCCAGGCTCGGCTGCGATGGCT
Source organism: Planctomycetales bacterium (assembly GCA_038214195.1). Taxonomy (GTDB): domain Bacteria; phylum Planctomycetota; class Planctomycetia; order Planctomycetales; family Planctomycetaceae; genus SXXK01. The sequence goes on along the minus strand of JBBQSE010000157.1, from coordinate 6,959 downwards.
GGCAAGAGTGCCGAATCAGATACTCCGCCGCCTGGAGCCCAGGTCGTGTCAAGTTTCGGTGGTCCGGCCGATGCCGCAGAAACGAATCAGTTGGTTGAGATATGGTCGTTTAACTTTCGTTATGCTCCCTGGGAGCAGGTTCTGCAGGACTTTGCGGTCGGTGCAGGATACACCCTTGACATGGCGCAGGTTCCGCACGGGACTTTCAGCCATATTGACGGCAAAGAGTACACCGTCGATCAGGCACTCGACATCATGAATGGATACTTGCAGCGCAAGGGATTTACGTTGGTTCGAAAAGACGGATTTTTGGTGTGCGTCAATGTGAGTGCTGAAGGCGGCGTTCCCAATATTCTGGTCCCCGACATTTCCCTTGAACAACTGATTGCGAAAGATGAAAGCGGACACTACAAAGTTGGCGAGAACGAACTGGTTCGTGTTCAGTTTCTGCTGAAGCGAGTAGATACCGGCGTGATGGCGACAGAAGTCGAAGCGCTCACGGGGCCACTGGCCAGAATGACGGCACTAACACAGTCGGGAATCTTGATTATTTCCGACACGGGATCGAACCTGCGAAAGATCAACGCGTTCATCGAAACGGCGATGGAAAACACGACGCCCGACCTGATGTTTAAGTCGTATCCTCTAACGAAAATCGCCGCTGAAGAAGCCGAATACATGCTTTTGGCGCAGTTTGGGATGCGTCAGGGGGCCGGTGCTGTTCCCAATGTCAGCGCTGCCGCTGGAGGTGATCGCCGCGGCGGTCCGCCGCAGCCAGCTGCTGCTCAGACATCATCTCTGAAAGTCATGGCGGACATCCGGACCAACAGCCTGTTCGTCACTGGATCGAAAGATGACCACGTCCTGGTGGAAGAGATCATCAAGGCCATTGATACAGATGAGATTCCTAATCCACAGTTTGGTTCCTCCGGTCCTTTTCTCCGTGTCTACAAGGTTAGTGGACGCGCCGATCAGGCTGCTTTGAGTATCAATGCGATGATGCCAGGCGTTGTAGTGAATGAAGACAACGCAGCCAGTACGGTGCATATATTCGGAACCGCCAAGCAACATCAGCAGGTATCGGAATGGGTGGAAGCCTTTGCTGCGGGGACTGGTGCTGCTGGCTCAGTGGCTGTGATTCCGTTGATAAAGATGGATCCACTGACTGCGGCGGCAACTTTGAGGAGTCTGTTTCTTTCCGAAGGCACATCGGCCCCGACGGTGGAGACGGACCTTTACGGCAATCGGATTATCGTCAAAGGGACCGCGACGCAGGTGGATCAGATCAAGCAGGTTCTCAAAGAACTCGGTGAAGATGGCTCGGGCATCCGTGCGCAGGGCGAAGGCGGAACGATGCGTCGCTATTCGCTGGGTGGTCGTGATCCGGCGGAGTTCATGCCGTACCTGGAACAAAAGTGGAAGAATGACGAACAAACCCCGATTCGCATCGTCGTGCCACCCAAAAGTGGTCCGATTCGGGATCTGAAAACGCCTTCGAGATCCGCTCCTCCCGCTGCGCGGCAAAGGCAGGACACGACAGAAGAAGTGCCATCCACAACGCAAACAAAGCCAGAATCCGGACTCCGCAAGAAGTCCGGTTATATTGTTGTGCGTCGACAGGATGATGCAGATTCAGAGACTCCCGCAGTGGATCCTCAGACTTCTGACGAAAACGGTCCGCAGGGGCCTTTCGACGGGATTCAGATTGTTGTTGACGGTGATGATCTGCTGTTGCTCTACAAAGACGAAGCGGCTCTGGATCGGCTGGAGGAAACAATGGATTTCCTGAAGCAGTCCATTCCGTATCGGACTCGCTGGACTGTGTTCTATTTGCAGGCGTCCGATGCGACCGAGGCCTCGGCACTGCTTGAACAATTGATCCCCAGCAGCAGCGTGACGAGTACTTCGGAATCTACGGGCTTTAGCTTTGGATCCATGTTTCGACCGATTACAGATTCAGTTTCGAGCATGACGGGACTGAGCGGGATCGGCCCAAATCCGCAGACGCTCAGAATCATTCCCGACCTTCGTTCGAACTCCCTGTTCGTGACCGGGCCTCAATCGCTGGTGGACGAAGCAGAGAAACTTCTGACCGTGCTGGACTCCAACGATATCCCGGAGTCTTTGCGGGAGATGCAGCCACGACAGTTGCCTGTCGAGTACGCTGATATCGATGAAGTTGCGAATATGGTGAAGGAGGTCTTCAAGCCCTACACTGAACCACCGGCGAATCGACAGCAAAACAATCCCCTGGCCGCTCTGATGGGTGGCGGAGGAGGCGCAGGAGGCAAGAATGAAACGAACGGAGTTCAGATGACGATCGGCGTGGATCGGCAGACCGGCAGTCTGGTAATTTCGTCCAGCGAAGCGCTATTCCTGAAAGTGCAAACGCTGGTGGAAGAAACGGACGCCCGCGCAAAGGAAGCGAAGCTCACAGTCCGCTTTTTCCAGTTGCAGCATACGGACGCGACGATGGTTCAGAATTCATTGTCAGCCATGTTTTCCCGCGTGAGTGCGAGTGCTACCAGGACTTCGAGTTCAAGCTCTTCCGGCGACAATTCTTCCGGGTCAAACAGCAACAATAATCAGACACCTCAAAATCCATTTGGTCAGCGTGGCGGAACTGGTGGCAGCCCGTTTGGTGGAGGAGCCAGCCCGTTTGGCGGTGGTGGGGCAAGTCCGTTTGGCGGCGGTGGGGCAAATCCGTTTGGTGGTGGAGCCAGTCCGTTTGGCGGCGGTGGATTTGGCGGTCGCGGTGGTGGGGGAGCACCTGGTGGGTTTGGAGGCGGTCGTGGCGGCGGAGGAGGCCGATAAAACACTAACCCGAAGCGCCAGCGAGGCAAACACTTCACGCGGAAGTGCAGACGTAACTTGTTTGCCTCGCTGCCGCTTCGGGTTAATATCAGGACAGTTTGTGCGCCGCAGACTGAGGTAGTTTCAAAGGGAACGTTTTCCATGTCGCTTCTCCCCCTGGCAAGGGGGAGAATGTGGCCTACAGGCCGGATGAGGGGGCTGACCAGGAGTGAATATGATGAAGCAGAAAACAGTTGATTCTTCCCCCTCACCCTAGCCCTCTCCCCCGTGGAAAACATGTCAAGTTAGAAAATCAATTGCGGGGGAGAGCGGACAATCGCAGCAACATCCACAGCCTCGTTCCGGGGCTCCAGCCTTGGAATGCAACGGACTGGAGGCTCCTGCCTCCAGCGGGAATCCCGGGAGGCAGGAGCCTCCGGAGTAGCTTGTTCCGAGGCTGGAGCCTCGGAACAAGGACCTCATTTCTGACCGCATGAAGTATAAGACACTACACTGGATCTGATTTACTCATCACGAACTTCAGGAATTTTCATAAAGCTCTGCAATGGAACTTGGTCAACTACTTGTCAATGACGGCCTGATCACCAGCGAGCAACTCAAAGCCGCGCGTGAAACTCAGCAGGGACTGCGCATCGATCAGGCGCTGGTTAAGCTGGGCGTGATCACCGAAGACGCGATTCTTCGCAAGCTCTCCGATGAGTTTGACATGAAGTATGTCGATCTGAAAGAGATCGAAATTGATACTGAGCTGCTGTCGAAGTTCCCGACGTCTTCGATCTATCGCCATTCGCTGCTGCCGTTGTATCGCAAAAACGGCCATGTCGTCGTCGCCACCTCTGACCCGCTCAATTTAGAGGGATTGGACGAACTCAGCACCGTCAGTGGTTTTAAGCTTTCGCCGGTGCTGACACGCAGTGGTGAACTTGGATCGCGGATTCATGAACTGCTGGGAGTCGGCGGCGACACGATCAACGAGTTGGTTCGACGTCGCAGCGAAGAAGGCATCGAGCTTCTTGAAGAGATCAACGAAGATTTTGGCGAACTGGCCGAAGGTGCTCAGGCACCATCGGTCATTAAACTGGTCAACGAACTGTTGATGGAAGCCGTCAAGCTGCAGACCAGCGACGTCCATATCGAGCCGCAGGAGAACGGCATGCGGGTGCGATACCGCCTGGACGGCATGCTCCGCGTGCAACCAACGCCGCCGGAGATCGCTCAGTTCTATTCAGCGATCGTGACTCGCCTGAAGATTATGTCGCATCTGAACATCGCCGAAAAACGCCTGCCTCAGGACGGACGCATCAAGCTGCGTGTTTCCGGACGTGAGGTCGATGTCCGCGTGTCGATCATTCCCATGATGCACGGCGAAGGCGTCGTGATGCGTCTGCTCGACAAGGCGCGGATGAAGTTCGACCTCAAAGCGGTTGGTATGCCCCCGACAGTGATGAAGATCTTTCGTCAGTTGTTGGAGTTGCCGCACGGAATTATTCTCGTGACAGGTCCGACCGGCAGCGGGAAATCGACCACTCTCTACAGCGCGCTGAATGAGATCAAGGATCCTACGATCAAGATCATCACAGTGGAAGACCCGGTCGAATATCAAATGGATGGGATCAGTCAGATCCAGGTCCATAGTCGGATTGGCCTGACCTTTGCCGGGGCGTTGAGAAGTATCCTTCGTCACGACCCCGACGTGGTGCTCATTGGAGAAATTCGAGACGGCGAAACGGCTCAGTCGGCCATTCAGGCATCACTCACCGGGCACCTTGTGTTCAGCACGCTGCATACAAATGATGCTCCGGGAACATTTACGCGTCTCATCGACATGGGCGTGGAGCCGTATCTCGTGGCAAGCACCGTCGAAGGCATTCTGGCTCAGCGACTGGTACGCCGCCTGTGTGGACATTGCAAGGTTGCCACGCCGGTCGAAAAGCTGGAAATCCCCGCCGACTTTCCCATGCCATTGCCCGAGACGATTTTTGCACCGGCAGGTTGCCGTGAATGTCGCGACACGGGCTACTCAGGACGAATCGGCGTGTTTGAACTCTTACGAACGGATGCCACAATTCAGCGGCTGTGTGCCGAAAGACGCAGCAGTGTGGAGATTCGGGACTATGCGTTGTCGGCCGGAATGACGACGCTGCGTTCGAGTGGCTGGGAGCAGGTTCTGGCGGGAATGACAAGTATCGAAGAAGTCGTGCGAATTACGCGCGGCGACATAGTGATGTAATCTATGCCAGACTTTAAGTATCTCGCGAAGGAACTCACCGGCAAACAGGTCTCCGGCACGCTGACTGCTGTCAGCGAAAAAGATGCGCTATCGAATCTGGCTGCGAAGAGTCTGTTCCCGATCTCCGTCGTGCTGACGGATGAGTCGAAGCAGCAGGCCAGCGTAGGCTCGCGGCGCGTCTCTGCAAAATACCTAACCGTGTTTTACAATCAGCTGGCGGATTTGCTGAAATCCGGTGTACCGCTGCTTCGATCGCTGCAACTGCTGGAAGACCAAACATCTCACGCCGGATTGAAGTCGGTGATTCAGGATGTTCGCGAGCAGGTGGCCGATGGTACGCGTCTGAACGATGCGATGCGTCGGCATCCGAAGGCATTCAACTACCTCACCGTAAGTATGGTAAAGGCGGGAGAAGAAGGCGGCTTTCTGGAAGAAGTTCTCGGTCGCATCGCCTCGTTTAATGAGCATCAGGAAGAACTTAGGTCCCGCGTGACGGGAGCCCTGGTCTACCCGGTTTTTCTGATGGTGGTTGGACTGGTAATCGTAACCGTCATGATGGTCTATTTCGTGCCGGAATTCGCCACGATCTTTGAGACCATGAAAAATAAAGGCACATTGCCGTGGGCAACAACGACGCTGCTTGGGATGAGCGACGCAATTCAAAATTACGGAGTTCTCATTCTGATTGGGATCGTCGCCGGGATTGTCGGAGTGGTCTACTATTTTCAGTCAACGGATGGCCGTCGAAATCTGGATAAGTGGAAACTTCACGTGCCGATTCTGGGAGGCATCCTGCAGAACCTGGCTGTGGCCAGATTTTGCAGAATGCTGGGCACACTGCTGAAGAACGGCGTACCAATTCTTCAGTCTTTGCGAATCGCGAAGGATGCCAGCGGCAATATGATTCTTGCCGAAGCGATCGGGAACGCTGCTGACAATGTCAGCAGCGGCCAGTCACTGGCGGTTCCATTGCGGGCGAGCGGACAATTCTCACGAGACCTGATCGAGATGATTGCAGTGGGCGAGGAAGCCAATAATCTGGAGAATGTCTTGATTGGCGTTGCTGACAATCTGGAAAAACGGACCAGTCGCAGGATCGACACTGGAGTGCGTTTGCTGGAACCGTTATTGTTGCTGGTGATGGCGGCGATAGTGACCTTCGTCATCGTTGCTCTGCTCGTACCGGTTATGACAATGTCGTCAAACGCCTGATAATTGAATTTGTGGAGCGAACTGCGGAAGAATTGAGACAACTTCTGATTTTTGTGGTGTTATTCAGCAGGTGCAGCGTTGCTCAATCACGTTTTGCGGCTGGTTGCTGCGATGACTAAGTACTGAAAACGGAAACGGGAAAATGCGAAAGATCACGATCAAACAAACGGGCTCACTGGTTCGAGCGGGCTTTACGCTCCTTGAGCTGTTAATTGTTCTGGCAATCATTCTGCTGATTGCGGCCATGGTTGTCCCGAACCTCATTGGCAACCAGCAAACTGCCAATGAGAAAATTACGAAAGCGACAATCGATCGACTTGCCGGTACGGTCGGTGCCTATGCGGTCGATCATGACGGGACCTACTTCAAAGGCGGGACATCTGACGTCTGGGCGGCATTGATGAATCCTGGGACATACAAAGGCCGGAAACTGCGTCCTTATATGGAAGAACAACCGCTGGATGCCTGGGGGAATGTTCTGCAGTACGAATGGAATGGCGACGGTCACAGCAAAAAACAGGGGGCGCTGAAACCTGCCATTTGGTCAACCGGTCCCGACGGTCAGGGCGACGGGACGAACGCGAATGGAATTCCGCTCAACAACTGGACTTCGATGGGGACGACTCCTGGTAAGTAGTAAGGATCGCTCGATCAATAACTGTTGGATATGAAGTGAGCGGCAAGGCGCTAGCCGCCGGTATAC
>JBBQSE010000156.1:0-15790 GCA_038214195.1 Planctomycetales bacterium | reverse complement strand
TCGAGTCGTCAATTGCAGCGGGTGTAACACTCGACTGAAGATTAAGTCCGGCTCTGAAACGGCGAGCATCACCTGCCCGCGCTGCGGAACAACAGTGCGCACTTCTCCGCCACGTGATTCTTCCCCGCGTGGTAGTGCCGCCGTGCCGCTTCGATCTGAAAAACCAGTGCCGCGAAGCGCCAGCAGGCCCAACACTCTCGGCAACCGTGAAAGTTCCCGGAAAACCAATTCCGGCAAGTCCGGCGATTCCAGTTTTTCGCCCGCACTGGGGATGTTGATTGGCGGTGGCGTTGGCCTGATCATCCTTGTTGGGATTTGCGCGGTCGTCTGGTGGAATCGGACGGACTCGCAGCAGGTTGAGGTTGCAAGTCAGGAAGAGGGCACGGTTCCTACAAGCGCATCGTCCGAGTCCAGCGTAGCGGCCGCTGAGTTGTCCGCGCAGGCGACCGGACAGAACGCTGACACAGCGGACGCAAGCGTCTCGAAAGCTAACATCACCGTTTCCGGTGCCGTCGGTTCAACGGATGCTGGCTCACCAAATACCGCCGAGCAGACAAGTGGCGATAGGATGCCTCTGCGGGAGAATTCGCCGGTGCCAGCCAGCGTGATGCGGTACAAGTGGCAGCCGGAGCAGAGGTATCGGTATGACTTGACCATTACCGCAACCTATCCTGATAAGAAGTTCACGGTTCAGGGTCAGACGATTTACACCGTGCGAAGCGTTGTCCCGGACGACGGAGCGGAATGGCCGGGATTGGCGACTATGGACTTTACCACGCAGCTGGAAGAAGTTCTGGGGCCACTCGAAGGCACTGCGGGTCGTCAGAAGATGACAATCCCCGAAGCTGGCACGCTGGATGTGACAACCCGCGGTGAAGTCACCCGTTTCGAGAAAGGGCAGTTGCAGTTGCCGTATGCGCTGGGGTTTGCGTCTCTGTTTGTCTTCGATCCGCTGCACGATGCGGGCGAGGACAAGTGGGATGCGACAACGAATACTCAGCTGGTGGTTCTCCAGGATCCGTCCGGGGCGACGATCAATGGCGGCATGCCGTTCTATGGAGCCAGGAAACCCATATTTTGGGACGATGTCGCTGTGGTCCCAGGCAACCAACTTCCCGGCTGGGTCAAAACGCCGGGCGTGGCGTTCCTGCCGAAAATGCCTACGAATATTCCGATGCCTGCGATCCCAGGCCCGAACTTCGGGGAACTTCCTCCTCAAATCAAGGCACTTCGAGCGGAAGAGAGCAGTGTCTCGATGAAGGTGCTTCCACTATCGGAACGCAGAGAAATGCGAATCATCCACACGCAACCGAATGAGACACTCATTGAAAAGACGGTTGAATTTGCCCCCGGCCTTGGCAGAACTCACAGCATGCTGCATTGCTGGATTAAGGGCACAGTGACGTTTGACAGAACACTCGGGCTGCCGACGGCAATTGAAATGGGAGGTCTGTTTTCAGATCTGCAGAAGCCTGAGGACAAGCCAACGGAAATTCATGTGTCGGGTAAACTTCAGCTGGAAACCGGGGTGAGTTCGACGTCTGAAAACACAGCCGGGCTGGTTGGCTCGACCGCAGCGCAGGCTGATTCCGGGAAGTCAGCTGAACCAGCGGCGGTTGCTCTCGCTGATCCAAAACGAGTCCGGCAGCTGATCTCCACAATTAAACGCTCAAAGGATCAGCGACAATTGTACGACCTGCTGATGCAGCTGGCGGACATGACTGTTGTGGAAGAACATCGTAAGGACGCAATTCAAATTGCGAATTCGAATTCCACGAGCAGTAGCCGAAGGAATGTCGAAGCGGCCATGTGTGTATTTTGCCAATGGTCTAACGAAGAGAATATCCAGGAACTTGAAGAGCTTCTCGATCAAAGTGCGATCGGGATTCCTGTCAGACGCAAAGTTGTTGCGGCGCTGGAACGAATCGGCACAACAGAAGCGATGAAGTGTCTGGTGGGAGCGATTGGCGAAGTCTTTTTGGAAAGAGAAATTATCAACGCATTGATCAAACATGGATCGGTCAGCGAGCCCCTCATCCTGGAAGTGGTTCCATTGAGTCATCCCTTCCCGGCGAAACGTGCCATGTTCAATGTGCTCGACAAAGTAGGTACGACCGACTGTCTGCCCGTTCTTGAACGAATAGCGTCGCGAGGCAACGACCTGGAACAGGTACATGCGAAAATGTTGCTGGAGTCCATTCGACTGCGACTATCGCAGAGCGGACAAACGCCGTAGCCCCCCGGGCTGACTGCATGTGGCGTTTCGTTGCTCTGGCAGCGAGGGACAGTCAGCGTTGCTCCACATTGACTGCGTGGAAGTTTCCGGCCTGCCCGCTCCAGACGCATGGAGTCATGTTTTCCACATCGCGGTCAGCCGCCGCACTTCTCCATTGCCAGATTCTTCACACCGCGCAAGTCGAGTTTCCCGGTGCCCAGCATCGGGATCTGGTCCACTTCGATAAAACTGTCCTGGGATGGAATGAACAGGTTCGGAAGGCCCGCCGCCTGCAGTCGGTCAGTGATTTCCCGCGCGGATTTTTTCATCGGCTTGTGCAGCACAATCAGCCGCTCGCCCTTTTTGGGATCCGGTACAGCCGTCACGGCACACTGCATTTCGTATTCGTCGCCCCGGTCTTCTTCAAGAATCTTTGCGATTTCCTGTTCGACCAGAATATGCGGCACCATTTCTCCGCCGATCTTCGAAAATCGGCTCATGCGACCGGTGATGTGAATGAAGCCATCATCGTCAATCACAGCCATGTCGCCGCTGTTGTACCAGCCGTCGTCCATCAGTTCCGCAGTCTTCTCCGGCTGATTGAGATAACCCAGCATAATATTGAGCCCCTTGATCTTCAGCAGCCCTTCCTGGTTGGCACCCAGCATGACGCCGGTTTCGGGGTCAAACACGGCCGCCGACGAGCCAGGAATAACGCGACCCACGCTGCCGTTTTTTGTGCCGACCTCGATCTTCGCGTCGGCACCCATGCGCGATTCAGGAATATTGAACGAAGCCACCGGCGACATTTCCGTCGTGCCGTAGCCTTCAGTTGGCTCCACACCAAATTTTTCGTTGTAAGCAATCCGTAAGTCGTCAGGAAGTTTCTCCGCGCCGACGATGACAAGATTGACAGACTTCATTTCTTCCACGGAACAACGTTTCAGATAGGATCTCAGAAACGTAGGCGTTGCTGTCAGGATCGTGCATTGATGCTTCTCCGCGATAGACCCGACTGTCCTGGCGTCCAATGGATTAAAATGAAACACCACCGATGGATCGGCACTCAGTGGCAACCACATTGTGACGGTGAAACCAAACGAGTGGAAAAATGGAAGCGCTCCCAGGAGTCGGTCGCCGGACGTCAGCCTCATTAGTTCATTCACCGCATCCACATTCGACGCGATATTGTGCTGCGACAGGACGACACCCTTGGGTTCGCCTGTTGACCCTGATGTGAAAATCACGGTGAACGGATCGTCCGCTTTGATGCGATTCAGTTCCAGCCATCGGGATAACAACCGGAGCGGCATCAACTTTGCGAGTGCAAAAGCCTTCGCCTCGTCGATGCGGCTGATTTGCGGCTTCAGGTCTTCGATGAACACCAGTTCGGCGTCCAGTTTCATGGGTTTCTTTTCCATGAAGGCGCGGCTGGTCAGCACCTGTTTGATGCCCGCTTCACGGATACAGTAATTGACGACGTCATCCGTCAGTGTGTAGTTCAGATTGACTGTGACTTTTCCAGCCAGCGAAAGGGCCGTGTTTGCCAGCACACCACCGACGGAAGGCGGCAACAGCAGTCCGACGTAGGCGACATCGGGCTTCAGGACTTTTTTCGTCAGCAGCGCGTGAAACACCAGAGCACCAATGAGGAGTTTGCCTCCGGTAAGCTGCTTGCCTGTCGAGTCAGCGACCTTCGTGCGATTCCATGCCAGCCGACATTGTCTGATAAATCTTAGAGCCGGAATCATGCTGCGTTCCTTTCTAAGGAGCACCGACTGCGTATTCAAGAGCAGCACAGCGTTGCGGACAACATCAACATTATCCACATGGGGAATCACCTCACCAAACGAAATCGACACGGGATAAGGCCAGTACTTGGGCTTTTTCCAGATAAACCGTCCCTGCGCGTGGCTGAAGATGCTTCCCCACAACTCGTCAAGACAGACCGGAACGACAGGAGCATCGGTGTTGTGCAGGATTCTCAGCATCCCGCGTTCAAACTTTTGCAGCTGCCCCGAGCGCGTGATCTTACCTTCGGCGAAGATGCAGACCAACTGACCACTCAGCAAAGCGTCGCGGGCCGTGTTAAGAGACTGAATCAACGCCCGAGGACCATCTCCCGCGCGAATGGGAATGATGCCAAACAGATTCGACAGCCAGCGGGCGAATCGGCCCTGGACATAGTCTGCATACGCCACCATGCGAATTGGCCGCGAGCTGGAGAGAAGGATCAGGACGCCATCAATCCACGACACGTGATTGGCCACCAGCAGTGCAGGGCCGCGTTCCGGAATGTTTTCGATCCCGTACGTGCGGACTCGATAGACGAAGCGACTCAGCAGCCACACAAAAAATCGAATCGTGGCCTGCGGAAGAATCCAGACGGAGTAAATCACAATCGGAATGATGACAACGCCCGACAGCAGAAAGATCTGTGACGCGGTCATGCGCATCGGAGAATTCATCATCCAGAACAGTCCGGAAACGCACAACATGCCGACGGCCGTCATCTGCTGCACGGCCGCTAAAATTGCCCCCAACTGTTCGTGTGGACTTCGTTCCTGAATGTAGGCATTGAGTGGCACGTTGAAGAGCCCGCCGCCGAGTCCGATCATGATCAGCATCGCACCGGCCATTAAGGGAGAATCGCTGCAGAAATACAGCAGGATGCATGCCAGTCCCATCAGCAGTGTTCCAAACGGAACCATGCCAAGTTCCACCCGTCCACTCGACCACCAGCCTGCCAGCAGACTTCCGATGCCGACGCCAATCACCAGCATGGCCATGAATGGGCCGGGACTGAGGTGAGTGACGTCCGACAGTTCATTCGTCACAAATTCATGAATGTTCATCTGTGCCAGCGCCGCCAGCGACCAGAAAAACACAATCCCAAACGACACTCGCAGAATTCCACGTTCGTGAATCACGAGTTTGAGATCGCGGATCGAATCTGTTGCGAGGTTCCACTGAAAGCGAACCAAACTGTTGGCAGCGGTCACTCTCTCTATCAGAAAGCTGCCGCCTACTCCCGCCAGCGCGACGCCAACAAGCGATAGAGCCGCCACACATACTCCCACAGTTGGGTTTGCAAGTGTCAGGTCTGCCAGTGCATAACCGGCAACAGTTCCTATGATCGAACCGACCAGCGTGGCCACACCTGAAAAGCCATTCGCTGCCGAGATGTCTTTCCGACGGACCAATTCAGGAATGATGCCGTACTTCGATGTTCCAATGAGTGTGGCCTGTGCGCCAATCAGGAAAAGCAAAGCGAACATCGAGCTCACATGGTTCAGATAAATCGCAATGATTCCTCCAACCATGAGCAGTACTTCGGCCCATTTTAGCCAGATGATGGACGTGCGTTTGCTGAAGCGGTCAGAAACCCAGCCAGCCCACGGTGCGAAAATGACAAATGGAAGAAAAAATGCAAACAGTCCCAGCGGCAGCACAATGTCATCCGCCTTGACGGAAGCAAATCCCAGCGACCAGGTCTTCCCCTGAAATCGATTTGTCGCAATCGGACAGACCATCCAGCGAAACATGCTGTCATTCACGGCAGTCAGAAACGTCATCAGCAAATAGCCAATGAACGACCACGACGACAGTCGCCGCGAACGCACGCTCTCTGATTCTGCTGAAACACTTCGCGTAATGATCGTCTCTCCTCAGCGCATCGTGTGGACGGACTTGAATCCACTCAACTCCGAAACCCGCCAGTATAGGATCGACGACTCCCGATGCCCACATTGACGGATCGGCCACCATCAACGGGAATCGCTGATCCGGCTGAAGGGTGTAGAATAATTGTCCCAATTGTTCCTTCCTGTGGTGTGCCACATCTTTCAACGGAACAATTGAGACAATTGTTCTACAAAGGCTTCTTGATCCAGCCGACCCGTTATGCGATAGTCATTGCTCATTCATTCCTTCCTCCCTGCCAATCGCCCACCTTCCCGCCCCACCTTTCGGGAGACCATCATGCTCACAATCGCCGATCGCCCCATGCGACTCTGTGACGGACTCCGTCGCCGCGAAGCGATGCGGATTGGTGGCCTCTCGGCGCTGGGACTGTCAATGGCCGGACTTCGCCAGTCGACTTCTGTTGCTGGCGAGCCGCAGGACCAATCGCCCGGTTTTGGCAAAGCGAAGTCCGTCATCATGCTCTGGCTGCTCGGTGGCCCGCCGCAGCATGAAACATGGGACCCCAAACCGAACGCTCCCAAGGAAATTCAGGGACAATTCGGCTGCATCGATTCCATTGTTCCCGGAATTCGAGTCGGCGAACTGATGCCGAAGACTGCTCTGCACACCGACAAACTTGCGATTCTGCGGGCCGTTGTGACGAAGGATCAAGCGCATTCGTCGAGCGGTTATCAAATGCTGACCGGCGTGCCGCATCTGCCGCTCAGCCAGGAAAACGTCACCTCCCGCGCGCCGAATCTATCGCCAGCGCACGCCGCCATCATGCGGGCGCTGCGATCGGATCGCGATGGTCTGCCATCCGCCATCGCTTTGCCGAAACACATTGCCAATGATGGAGAAATCATTTGGCCGGGACAGAACGCAGGAGTTCTCGGACATGAGTTCGATCCCTGGCTGCTCACCTGTGATCCCTCTCTTCCAGACTTTCGAGTTCCGGATCTCGCGTTTCCCGACGACATCAACAGACGGCGCTTCTCATCTCGCCGCGACCTGCTTTCGACTCTCGACGGTGCCCGCAGCCCCATCGATCGCCTCGGAGCCGCCGGGCAATTTCAACAGCACGCGGCGCAGGCCTTCGATTTGCTCAGCGGCAGTTCCGCGCGTCGCGCGTTTGAAATTACCGAAGAGTCCGAATCGGTGCGGGATCGTTACGGTCGAAATCGCTTCGGCCAATCCGTTTTGCTGGCTCGACGACTGGTGGAAGCAGGCGTGTCGCTCGTGCAGGTCAACTGGACTCGCGTCGAAGAAATCAAAGGCAACGGATCATGGGACACACACAAGAATCATTTTCCTGACCTCAAAGACCATCTGATGCCACGCATGGATCAGGCGTACTCGGCGCTGCTGCAGGATCTTGACGATCGTGGTTTGCTGGACGAAACGCTCGTCGTCTGGCTCGGCGAATTCGGCCACACTCCGAAAATCAACGGCAACGCGGGTCGAGACCACTGGGGCAATTGCTTCTCGATCGCTCTCGGCGGGGCAGGCATCCGCCGCGGCACTATCCACGGCGAATCCGACGCCCACGCCGCATTCCCTGTCAGCGGAGCCGTCTCCCCCGCCGACATCACGGCGACCATTTTTCATTGCCTGGGCTACTCGCCAGAAACCCTGCTCCACGACCAATCCGGACGCCCGTTCCCCATCACGCGCGGAGAAGTGATCCGCGAAGTTCTGACGTAGCCTCTTCGTGGACTGATTCCTGGCACTGAGTGGGATAAGCATCCCGCTGGTTACTCCCTCACGTGGCGATTCGTCTGCTGCCATTCACAGGGGCGATCGATTTGCTGGCGTTTGCATCTCAGAACGATGGTCGGTCCTCCGAATTGTGCATCGCCGGGAAACACAATTGCAAATCCACGAACTCGGGCTCGAAGCCCTCCACGAAAACGTCGACTGGGCGGTGCTTCCGAAGTGATCACTGCCAAGTCGTAGCACGCCCAAATGCGCGATAGTCATTGGGAGGCATCGTCGGCGAGCATCGCGGCGAGTTGTTCGTAGATCCGAGCCATCTGCGGATCGAAGTGCAATCCCCGTTGTTTCATGCGGTTGAGCACTTGGAAGCATTCCTGCAGTTCCACCTTGAATCCCGCATCATTTCCGTTGGCACGAGCGAGGTTCGCTAGTTTGAAATGCGAAACGGACAGGTCGCGCTGCCACGCGGCGTTGGGCGGATCGGAGTCGGCCAGTCGCTGCACGATGCGGAGCTCCTCACCGAACAGCCGCTGGGCCTCGGGCAGATTCCCCTGCGCCGAAGCCAGTTCGCCGAGCTTGTTGAACGACACCGACAGGTCGCGCCGCCATGCGGCGTTGGCTGGGTCGGACTCGGACAGACGCTGCCGTATGCGGAGCGCCTCGCCGAACAGCCGCTGGGCCTCGGGCAGATTTCCCTGTGCCATCGCCAGATTGCCGAGCGTCTCGAACGACACGGACAGGTCGCGCTGCCACTTGGCGTTGGCCGGGTCGGACTCGGCGAGACGCTGCGCGATGTGGAGGTCCTCGCCGAACAGTCGCTGGGCCTCGGGCAGGTCCCCTTGGTTCGTCGCCAGATTCCCGAGCCTGCTGAACGATACCGACACATCGCGCTGCCACTCGGCGTTAGCCGGGTCGGACTCAGCCAGCGGCTGTGCAATGCGGAGCGCCTCGCTGAACAGCCGCTGGGCCTCGGGCAGATTTCCCTGTGCCATCGCCAGATCGCCGAGCGTCTCGAATGACACGGAAAGGTCGCGCTGCCACTCGGCGTTGGCTGAGTCGGACTCAGCCAGCGGCTGTCGAATGCGGAGCGCCTCGCCGAACAGCCGCTGAGCCTCGGGCAGATTCCCCTGCGCCGTGGCCAGCTCGCCGAGATTATTGAACGAGACAGACAGGTCGCGCTGCCATCGGGCAACGGACGGGTCGATTTCCAAAAGATCTTGTCGCAATTTCAGAGCGTCTTCGAAGGCGCAGCGTGCGTCGTCAAGCCGGCCAAGCGTCGTATGGATGTCGCCAATCAGGTTGAGCGCATCTGCCTGCCGACGCCGATGTCCCAGCAGCGTCAACAGTCGCAAGGCTTCGCTCGCTTGTTCCAGGATTTGCGTGGCGGGACGACTACTTTCTCGAATCACTGCATCGCGCAACAATGCCACCGCTCGAGCGGGAACGGCCAGGTGCGGCAACAATTCTTCCAGTGTTGCCGCAAGGAGATTGAGCGATGCGTGGCGCCCGGCAACCTCCCACTGCCACCACGAGTTCTCCAAGACCTCGGCCCCGACTTCCGGCTCGGCAACGAGTTGGTGGTAAAGCCGCTCGATCTCGTCTGCGACGGTCGGCTGCGTTGGTAACGGGCCGATGGCGCGAAGAGCCCTTGATGCATACACAGCCAACCGTCCCTGTGAATGGAGTTGGTCGCGCAGCGCGAGCCGCGTCACTTCATGGACGGCCCAACTCGCGCTTCCAGGAATCCGTTCTACAACCGGGAGCGATTGAAGTTTCTCGGTCCACTGCGCGGCGTCTGCTGCGAGGTCGGGGTCCAGGATTCGGCCAAGAAGATCGCCGTCCCAGATGTTTGGAACAGCGGCGGCCTCCAGTGCGCGTCGCACTTCCGGTGCATGTTCCGCGAGGATCGCGTCGAGATTTCCCAGCGCAAAGGCATGAGGATTTTCCTGCGTTGCCGCCGAGGCCGCAGTGAGTCGTTCAAATAGGGATGTCATACGGGCACCGCTCCGATTCGTCGGCGGTTGATTTCGCTGATGAGTGAAAGCGGACTCAGCCCGTCTGTCGGCTGGCCGCGTTGTTTTCGCTGATCTCGCTGATTTCGAAGAAACTCGCAGCACGCGAGAATTTCTACTGCTGGCATTGGACTACCGCATGCCAGAGCATGCTGAACAAAAGCATCGGGGTCGGTGAAGGCGTCGCAAGGGACGTGCTCGGCATAGATTCCCCACGGTTGTGTGCGAAACGGTGGCACTTTCCTCCCTGCTACGATGAGCCGGAGTAAAGGTTGATGGATTGCCCGCTGCAAGAACATGTCCAGCCAAAGAGCATGTTCGCTTTCGGCGTGTTCATATCCATCGACGAAAATCACCGTAGGTAGCGTCAAACGCTTCGCGAGTACGTTGCGACTCCGCTCGTAAACCGTACCTGGCGTCGGCTCCAAAAGCGCGAGAGCATCCGCAAGATCATCGACGTGCCGCGCTGGCTCGCGCACAGGCGGGCTAAGACGTAGGAAAGCGGTCGATGAACTTGGAAGGCCATTTTGTGAGTGGGCAAAGAATCGTGTCATGAGATCACTCTTGCCGTGTTCACCCTCCGCTTCGAGCAGCAGTATGCGGCGACGGTTGTCTGTACTCCAAAGCCCTTCATACGCCCGGAACGCCTCGCGGCAGTCGAGAAATCCTGATGGGTCGAGTGGCGAAAATGGGCCGGGAAAAGGAACGGACGTCGCGGTCAGCTCATCGACTGTGACCGGCGGTGTCCCAGAAATCGGACGATTCAACCATTGGAGAAGTGTGGCGAATCGCCGTGGGTCCGTGACGTCGAACCGTGCGCACTTGTCGAGATAAGGAGGCAATTTCTCCAAGTCTCTCTGATAGTCAAAAACACCGATGCTCACGAAATCGTTGTAGCCGCTCTTTCGATTCAGCCGGTGTATGATGGTTTCCGCCTCAGAAGCCGCGCCCAATCCGGTGTCCGTGGGCTGCGGGTTGTTGATCACGCGGAACCATCCCTCACTCCCGATGGCAAGAATAGAGACAGCATCGGTGGCCATTTGGATGCTCCAGAAATCCCACCCGCGCGGCGGAGCGCCGCCGTGAAACTCACGTTCCCCCGCGAACTCGTCGAGAATGACTGTGATTCCTTCGGCTTCCAGTCGCTCACCAAGGGCGCGGACTCGAGCGCAGTGGGCGTCATCTTCTCGGCGGTAGCTGATGAATACTTGCGACACGATGTCTGTCGATCAGTATGGAACTGTTTTAAGACGCGGAGGGATGGTTTCGGAGTCCCGACGGCCAGCGCGGTGCCGGATCTGCTTATCAACATAACGTCGCGTTGACGAAATAGCAATCTCGGGGATTGATGCTTCAATACGGGGCGCAGGGACGGCGCGGAATGCCTCGCTCGACGGCGCGGTTGTATTCCCTTTCGGTGATGGAGGTCGCCTCGGGGTTGTCAAAGCCGGGCACCCAGCCGTAGCGATAGGCGAAGTTGCCGAGATAGATGTCGGCGCTATCGACCATGTCCAGTGACGCCCGCACGGTGTGGGCGTTGAGGGCTGTGAAGTGTTCCATCATGACAGGATGACAGCCGTCGAGGACTCGCTGAAGATAGTAGGGCAGATCGCGCGCCGTGCTGCTGATCATCACGGTGCGACGATCGTTGCGTTGCAGGTTAGGCTGGTCGCTCATGGTTGAGTCTTGCGGGTGACAGTGTTCCGTGGCCACGTTTCGGGCGGAGGGGGGTGAGGGTAGCCTGTGTTGGTGGCTGGCGTCAAATTAGGGAGGAAGATCCTGACAGTCGTTTGACTCAACGCCAGCGGTTTTGACGTTGCGCAAACTGTCCTGATATTAACCCGAAGCGCCAGCGAGGCAAACAAGTTACGTCTCTCCTTCGGCGTGAAGTATTTGCCTCGCTGGCGCTTCGGGTTAGTGTTTTTCGCTGTGGTTTCTCGATCGATAATGACCATAAGTCAAAAATGTGCAACTTTAAAAGTCAGCGGCGAGGCGTGTTGAACTCTCAGCCTTCCCGATGGGTCGGGACAGTCACCTGAAATCACGGCTCGATCGCAACCACACGTCCGTGATGCTTCAGCTGACCTCCGAGACTGCAGCAGGCGCAGTTGATGAATTGTGTTGCGCCGCGGGTAATACTGCCGAAGTTGTTGATGCCGTGTTCGTCGTGAATGTGGCCGAAGGCGTGGATCTTTGGCTTGATGCGCTGCTCGACGTGTCGCGTGAGGGATTTCGAGCCGACGTGGACGGGTTCTCCCGTGTGGAGGTCGCCGGTGACATCGAGAATTCCCTTCGGAGGACCGTGGGTGATCAGGATGTCGATGTCATCCGGGATCGACTGCCACACGGCGTCCAGTTCCGATCGAGGCTTCATGTAAGACCAGTTGAAGAACATGGGAGTCCAGGGCGTGCCAAAGATCTTCAGTCCGTTCCACTCCGTCTGTTCATGGATCAGAAACGTTACGGCTGGATAATCGCTTGCTCGAATCAGTCCCTGCTCGATGGCGGTCGAGTGATTGCCCGGCACCAAAATTTTCGTGGGGATCCGGAGTGCGGAATACCACTCGAAGAATTTGCGAGCCTCGGGCTCATTCAGCCAGGCATTTCCATGAGTCGATTCGTCGCCGCAGTGGATGACAGCGTCCGCGTCCGGGACTTCCAGCCCGTCGTGTTTGCAGTGAGTGTCGGAGATGAACCAGAGTTTCATGTTATGTGTGAATCTACCCGCTGTAGGATGGGCACTTCTGCCCGTCATTGTAGAACAATTGTCCTCAACTGTTCCAATCCTGAGTGTGCTGCAGCCAAGACCACGCGGCTTGACGAGTCGCAGGAGCCCGAAGGAACAGTTGCGACAACTGTTCTACATGTTGCACATCACGGATGCCAGACTGACTTGAGTCGTGCGACATCGATGGTTTCGAAAGTGGCGGTACCACCCGTGGCGAAGATTTCCAGTGCATTGCTGTCCGCATCCGGGAAGACGAGGTCCGTAATGGCGATTTCGCCATCGTTGACGAAGACTTCCACGGAGCACGCATCGACAAGAATGCGTAGGCGCACGGTGTCGATTTCGATTTGCGCTAATGGTGCGGCGTGGCGTCCTGAGAACTTTGGATGGAAGTCCGTGTTTCCGGAGTGTGTACGATCGACGTAGATCTCGTTCTTCGTCGTATCAATTCCGATTACCGTTTGCTGTGATCCCTTCTTGAGCACTCGAATTCCCATATCGCTCGCGGTGCCGGGATTGATGGTGAGGCGAATGTCCAGCTGTTGACCGGAAGAGCTGAGAACCTGAGTCGAATCGGACAACCCGACATTTTTTTCAGCGATCGAATCTGTCCGGAGTTGATCCAGTTCCCGCACCGAACGCTGACACAACTTCAGTTGTCCAGCCACTCGACGCAAAGTCAATTCGCGGGGAACAGACATGGCGCTGCGCCAAGGGGAAGTAGGATTCAGGCAGGTTTCCCAGTTGTTCATCCAGCCGAGCCAGATGCGGCGGCCGTCGCTCGCGGGAATGTTGGACCATGAGACGGGTGCGTAGAAATCGCGGCCAAAATCAACCCACTGAGATTCCGTTGAGTCGGGAGTAAACGTCGTCCCGTCAAACACACCCGTGAAGTATTCGCCGCCGGAGCCGCCCGCCACGGAGCCGTTGCCAATGTCTGCTTCGAGCAGCCATCGAGTCTGGCCAGGTTCGTTTTCGATTGGAAGTTCGAACAGATCGGGACACTCCCAGTTCGGCTTATTCTTGACGCCCGCTGGGCCGAATTCGCTCAGCAGCGTCCACTGTTTGAGGTTCGGCGACCCATAGAACCGCAGTTTTTTCTGAACCGCCAGCGAGACCACCATCACCCAGCGTTTCGTCGGTGCGTGCCAGAAGACTTTCGGATCCCGGAAGTCCGCTTCGCCGATATCGATGACCGGGTTGCCTTCGAACTTGGTCCATGTTCGACCACGATCATTGCTGTACGCGAGATCCTGAGTCTGCAGGCCCGAACCATGCCCCGTATAGATTGCGACGAGCGGCGGTTTTCCTTCGATGCCAAATCCGCTGGTGTTATCTTCATCGACGACGGCACTGCCGGAAAATGCCATGAGGTCGTATTCGTCGTGCAAGGCAATCGGCAGATGTTTCCAGTGCAGCAGATCGGTGCTGACGGCATGACCCCACGACATGTGGCCCCAGTCATTGGCATAGGGATTGTGCTGGTAGAACAAATGGTATTCGCCGTCGAAGTACACCAGACCGTTTGGGTCATTCATCCATTTGATCTCAGGTGTGAAATGAAACTGGGGTCGGAACGGTTCACGGTAATAGTCCGTTGATTTGCGATACTCGGGCAGGCGACCAACTTTGATGACTCGCCGCGAGATATTTGTTTGGATGATCTGATCGACAAGAATATGACCCCAGCCGCCGGTGGCCTTGTCGAAGATGCGGATCCGCACGTTGCGGTCGCGGAGATCACGGACATCCCACGACTGCCACTGCAGGCCCTCGGATTCTGAGCCAGTCTCAAACCGCATACGTTGACCGTCGGCGAGGAGTTCGATTCCGATTTCATTTGGCAGGTTTCCGCCGCCGATGAGGAAGGCCAGATGGTCACGATGGATCTTGAATTCCGGCGATGTGAGCACGCCCTTCGCCGCGTCGCCGTGGACGAAACTGTTAGCCACGCCACGATCCTGCACACCCGACACGGGCATCTGGCCTTTGATCGCCGCATGGACCGGACCGTCGCCGAATGCATCGCCCTCGGCGACCCAGTTGCCGAAAGTTGTTGCTTCGAAATCGTTGACGATGATGTCATCGTCTGCGATCACAGCGGAGCAGCAGGCGACGGTTATCAGAAAGATGTACTGAACTCGTGACATTTGATGTTCTCGAAGAAAGCGAGTAAGACCCTTGTTCCGAGGCGCCAGCCTCGGAACACGCTGCGCCGGAGGCTCCTGCCTCCAAAATGTCAGTGCCTTACGTGATTCGCAGCGCTGCAGGAATTTCCGGCGTGGCCCCGGGTTGTCCGCACACGAATCCAGCAACCTGCGCCGCGCGTTGATGCAGTTTGGAAAGCGGCCAGCCGTTCAGCAGGCCAACCGTCATCGCGGCAGTAAACGCATCACCCGCGCCGACCGTGTCGATGATCGTTGTGGGCTCGCCCGGCAGATCCGAGATCGTCCCGTCCGCAGTGAGCAGAAGTGACCCGTTGCCTCCGCGCGTGAGTGCGATCAATCTGAAAGAAAATTGTCTCTGCAAGGTCTGAAGCTGTTCCATGTCCGTTCCCTGCAGCTTCAGGAGTGAAGCCACGACCGGCAACTCTTCGTCATTCAGCTTCAGCACATTGGCGAGCGGCATGGATTCGAGCAGCGTGTTTTCTTCCCAAAACGGCGGTCGCAGGTTGATGTCCAGAATACGCAGGCAGTTTGGTGACGTTGAGGTCACAAATTTCCGAATCGTGCGTCTCGATGTTTCGCTCCGCTGACCAAGAGTGCCAAAGCAGACAGCGTGTACGGTGGATGCAAGTTGTTCGAGTTCCGGAGTCCAATTCAAATTGTCCCACGCCGTATTCGCCGCAAATTCGTAAGTGGCTTTTCCGTGCGGATCGAGCGTGACCAGAACTTGTCCAGTTTGCTGCGATTCAACGGCCACGCAACTCACGTCAACGTGTTTTTGTTTCAGGATCTGGAGTGCTTTTTCTCCAGGTTGATCTCGGCCAACGGCGCTGACCATGAAAGCGTTAACGGTATCACCGCCGACACCCGCAGCGCTGCAGGCAAAATTCGCAGGGGCACCGCCGAAACGGGCTCCTTCAGGAAACACGTCCCAAAGAATTTCGCCGAGTCCGGCGATGATGAATTTTGATGTCATATTGTAATCCCCAGTTTCTTTTCAATCTCTTCGCGTGGCAGGCCGGAAGTCCGAAACAAGAATCTCCCGCCTCGGGTTTTGACTGTCTGTGTCGAGTCGGTTCAGCAGCGCGGGAAGTCGCCAGATGACAAAAGTGCGGACGGCCAGCGTTAATGTGCCATAAATGGCGAGGTTAACGAACATCGTGAAATACTCGGAGCGAGGCCACGAGTTACCGCGGGACATCTCGCTGAAATCGTGAACCTCGTTAAACCCATAGATGGATGCTGGTGAGGAGAAGTACCAGATCGGTAG